>JAFDCW010000817.1 GCA_019312705.1 Deltaproteobacteria bacterium | reverse complement strand
GGGGGTCGGTTTCATCAACCTCATGGTCGAAGGAATTCCGCGGTTCTCCTCCGAGGTGCGCGAAGAAGGCGCCCGCCAGACCGCGGTCTTGGACGGCCGCGATCTCGTCGCGGCCCACGTCGTGCTCATCGGCGGGCTCACCGGCACCGCGGTGCGCATGTTCATGAGCACGGTGATGCTGCTGGGCCGCCCCGGCTATCCGACCAAGGTATTCGGGGATGGCTCTCACGCGGCAGAGTGGCTCGCGACGCAGCTTGCTCCGAACGAGCGCTACCCGTGGACAGCGCAGCAAATCGCGGGACTCTTCGAGGAAGCCTCGGAACCGATTTGATGGCATGACCTCGGGGCCGTCGCAGCCGGCCCGAGGCCTCCGGACCCGTCCTCGGATTCGCGACTCAGTGCGCGTCGATGACCGAGGCCGTCGTCTCTTCGAGGCTCATTAGACCCGCCTCTCGGCCCAGCGTCATGGCGTCGTCCTTGGAGGCGCCGTCGATGAAGAATGCGCCGAGGGCCAGCAGGGCCCCGACCCGGTTCGAGCTCCCGCAGTGGAGAAGCGTCCCTGCGGCGTCGTCCCCGACGGCGTCGCGAACCAATCGCGCGTTTGCCTCCGTGATGCCCTCCGCTCCCGCCACGGGGATCGAGACGAAGGTCATCCCGAGTTCCTCGACGAGGGCGCCCTCCTCGGCGGCCCCGGGCTCCTCGAGGGTGCGCAGGCTGATCACGGTCGTGATGCCCCGATCCCGTGCCGCCTCGAGGACCGCCTGGTCGGGCATGCCGCCGGTGGTGAGGCCATCGGCGAGGCGATGTTCGTGCGCGATTCCGATGGGAGCGGCGCCCTCATCCTCCCCGGCGAGGTAAGCCGGCGGGGCCTCGGAATCGCTTGCCCCGGGGGTCGTTTCCCGAGCCGAAGAGTCGCCGGCCGCGGCCGTGCCTCCTCCGCAGGCGAGGGCGAAAGGGGCGGTGAGAAGAACCAGGGAGAGGGTGCTGGCGAGGCGCATGGCCGGGAGGCTACACCAACGTGCGTCGTGTTTCCGCACGGGGGCGGTCTCTTTGATACCCTCCGCGCGATGGAGAACAGCCCCCTCGCCACCGTAGACATCGTCATCATCGTCGGGTTCCTCGTTTTGGTGACGATCGTCGGCTACGCCATGAGCCGCGTCGCCTCCAATGGCATCGACGATTACTTCCTCGGAGGTAACAAAATCCCGTGGTGGGTCCTCGGCATCTCGACCTCCACGTCGAACTTCGACATGGCCGGAACGATGATCATCGTCGCCGTCGTATTCAGCCTCGGCTACAAAGGGTTCCTCGTCGAAATCCGCGGCGGCGTCGGGCTCTCCCTGGCCTTCCTCTTGGTATCCGTCGGCAAGTGGCTGCGGCGCAGCCGGGTGATGACCTCGGCCGAGTGGATGAAGCTGCGCTTCGGCACGGACCGTCCGGGGCGTACGGCGCACCTGCTGAGCGCGATCGCCAACATCGTGCTCTCGGTCGGAATGATCATCTACTTCTCGAAGGGAGCCGGGAAGTTCCTGACTCACTTCATGCCCGTCTCCGAGTTCTACGCGACCGCTGGCATGGTCTCCATCGGGCTCTTCTACACGCTGATGAGCGGCCTCTACGGCGTCGTCTTCACCGACGTGATTCAGATGATCCTCCTCACGTTCACCGCCATCTTCGTCACGGTGACGGCCTTCGACATGACCCCCGACGTGACCTTTCCGGAGGGCTTCCTGTCTCTCGACCTCGAGAACCCCGGCACGACGGGGCAGGCTCTCCTGGGCCAGGATCCGACGACCTGGGAGCCGATCTTCGCCGTGTTCGGCATCTGCGTCTTCCTATGGGTGGTGAGATCCAGTCTCGAAGGCATGGGCGGCGTCGGCGGCTATACCGACCAGCGTTTCTTCGCCGCGCGCAGTGAGCGCGAGGCGAGCCTCTTGACCCTCGAGGCCATCGTGCTCTCGGTCTTTCGCTGGACGATGGTCGCCGGCCTCGTCGTGATGGGGTTCCATCTCATTTCGACGGGCGGCCCCGGAGCCGACATCATCGCCGAAGACCCGGAGCAGGTGCTCCCGGTGGTTCTCGGCCAGATGCTTCCGGCCGGCGTCCGGGGCATCGTCATCGCTGGCCTCATCGCCGCCGCGATGAGCACCTTCGACTCCACCCTCAACGCGGGCGCGGCCTACATCGTCAAGGACGTCTACCAGTCCTACTTGAACCCCGAGGCCACATCGAAGCAGCTCATCCGAGTCTCCCACGCGGCGACCGTCGGGCTCTGCGTCGTCGGGGTGGGCCTCGCCGCGGTCGTGCCCGATATCAATAAGATTTGGGGCCTCATCACCATGGGCCTCGGCGGCGGGCTCTTCGTGCCCCTCTTCCTGCGTTGGTATTGGCCTCGCTTCAACGGCTACGGCTTCGCCGCCGGCACCGGCGCCGGCATCGTGGCAGCGCTCATCTTCAACGCGGCCCTCGGGTGGCCGCTCTACTACTCGTTCCCGACGATCCTCGGGACCGCCTTTGTTTCGTCCATCGTGGTCACGTTGATGACCGCGGCCCCCGACGAGGAGACCTTGGTGCAGTTCTTCGAGCAGGTGAACCCCTGGGGGCTCTGGGGCCCCGTCGCCCGCCGCGCCGTCGAACTCGGGCGCATGACTGAGGAGGGCCTCCTCGAGCGCACCTGGGAGCGCATCACCGACGGGATCTCACTCTTCTTCTCGGTGCCCTTTCAGGTGTCGCTGCTGCTCGG
>JAFDCW010000816.1 GCA_019312705.1 Deltaproteobacteria bacterium | reverse complement strand
TCCACGTGACCCAGGGCCTCGAGTTCAAGGGCAAGGTGGCGTATGCCGCGCCGGAGCAGCTCGAACACTCGATCGTCGAACAGCGCTCCGACGTCTTCGCGATGGGCATCATCCTCTGGGAGAGCCTGGCCCAAAGGCGGCTCTTCAAGGCCAAAGACAAACACGGCGTCCGGCGCATGATGTCGAAGAGGCGATGGCCCAGGACATCAACAAGCGCACGGTGAGCGCCGCCGAACTGATGCGCCAGGTCGAAGAGGTCGCGGCGACGATCGGTGGGCCGGCGAGCCCCAAGGACGTCAAGACCTTGGTGCGCCGCCTCGCAGCGGAGCAACTCACGGAGCGGGCAGACGCCCTCAACGAGGCCGAGGCTTCGGTGCCCTACCCCGACGTCGCGGCCGAGGCGCCCCTGTCGGGATCGTCGCGGCGAGGCTCGGCGTCCCAGCCTCCCGGGGCGCCGGACCAGTCGGAGGTCGTGCGCAGCGGCGCCGGACAGAGCTTCAACGACCCCGGGCCGACGTCGACGAGCCGCCCCAAACGCGAGGACTCGTCAGCCAACAGCGACGTATCGACGGAAGAACGGCCGGACCCCAATCAAAGTGCATTAGGCCAGCAGGTGACGGCCCACCAGCTCGCGGCGAGGGCGGCAGCAGCCGCGGCGGTCGCGGACGCCGACTCGTTCGATCACAGCGCCACGCGCCAGTACAACCGACGCATGCCCATGGCGTACAGCGTGCCCGGCATCGGCGAAGACCCACCGCCCATCGACGTGGGGCCGCCAGTCCTCGAGCCTCCTCCCCGGGCCCGGCCCCCGAGCCCCAAAGCGCTGGCCTATGAGCCGGATACGAGCTCCATCAACCTCAACCTGATCGACAGCCAAAGCGGACGGCCGCTCTCCGGGGTCGAGCAGGTCTCCGGCCCCGGTGCGGTCCGGGTGCACGATTCCCAAGATCTCAAAGATCCCCACGAAGCCGGGCCGACGGTCCGGGACGAACGCCCGGCGGGCTCCCAGCTGAACGATGTGGAGGACTTTGGCGCGGCGGAGTCCTCAGTCCTGAGCACCTCGGTGATCGAGGCTGCGGCCCTGAAGCACCGTGGCTGGTTCTGGTTTGGGGCGGCCTTGATGCTGGCCTGCGCCCTGGGGATCGGGGCGTCGGTGTATCTTTCGGCGACCGAAGAGGACGACGGGGCGGTCTATCGGGTGCCCGAGGGCGAAGAGGCACCACCGGCGGAAGAGGCCGCGACTCCAGCGGTACCGGAAGCTCCGGAAGCTCCAGAGACTTCGCAAACTGCCGAAGCTCCTGCCGATCCAGTGTTTGCCGGGCCCACCGAGCCCGCCGGCACACTTAATGAAGTACTTCCCGAAGAGCCCGCGGCCTCGACGATGCGCCGCCGCGCCTGGCGGGGCCCAGCCCGGCGGGGCATGGCGGCCAGTGAAATGACCGCAACGACCGCCGATCCGACGCCCCCCGCCGACGTCACCATGGTGCCCACGATGGAGACCACGATGGAGACCACGAACTCCCTCGCGGACAATCCGTACCGCGGACTCTGACTTGGGCCGCAGCGATTGGCGGCCCGGGGCGCGGCGCGGCATACTTCCCCCATGCGGTTCCTTGGCTTCTTCGCCCCAGCGCGTTCCGCGCTTTTGGCGCTCTTGACGCTGACGACAGCTGGCACGGTGGTCCTCGCCGGGCTGGCCGGGTGCAGCACATTCCCCGAGTCCTTCACGTGCACCAGCAACAGCCAGTGCACGCGGCAGAACAGCACCGGGATATGCATCAACAACGCCTGCGCCTTCAACGACCTGACCTGCCGGTCCGGGCTGAGCTACGACTCCACGGCCCCCGGGGGCATCGCCGGCGACTGCGTGACCACCGAGGTCGCCCGGGACTCCGGGACCGATGACGACAGCGGCGGCTTGCTCAACGACTGCGGCGGGACGACCACCCTCCCCGCCCGCATCTTCGACCCGTGTGGGGCCTGCGGCCTCGGTCACTACGAGTGCGCCAGCAACGAGAGCTTGCGGTGCGTCGACGAACCCACACTGCGTCAGGTCATCACCAGCGCGGGCACGGTCTCCGCATCGTCGAGGTTTAGCCCCACCTACCCCGCAAGCGAGGCCGTCGACGGTGACCTCACCACCTCGTGGTTCTCGGCGGGGCCCGAGAGCGACGGCAGCCCAACGATCTTCGATTGGACGCTCACGAACCCCGAGTGCATCGTTGGCATGAACTTCACCGGCAACGGTCGCCACCCCGAGTTTCCGACGGACTACGGCTTCGGCTCGATGACCGTGCAGGTCCTCGACGTGGGCGGGGGCATACAGTACTCGAGGGTCTTCGAACTCCCGGGCACCCCGGACCCGGGCGTCAACCTCGAGTTCGACGCCTACGGCGCGACGCTGCGCCTGCTCTTCACCGGCCACGAGTCGAGCGACTGCGGCGGCTTCGCCGAGCTCGACGTCACCGTCGCCCGGTGACTCCCAAACAGCGCCGTCGCGCTCGAGACGATGCTGTCTATTTGTCGTGCAGCGGCACGCCGTCATAGAGCGCTTCGGCCTCGGCCTCGGCGAGGGCGGCGATCGCGCGGCGCTTCGGATTGAGGTAGCGCTTCTTGAGCTTCTCGAGCTCCCGGGCCCGAATCGGGCGGTAGTCGCCGGGGCGCAATCCATCGACGCCAATCTTGGCAAACTCGGTGCGCGACAGACGCATGACGCGGCGGCCGATGGCGTCGCCCATGCGACGGATTTGCCGGTTCTTGCCCTCGGTGAGGGTCATCTGAATCCAGGTGTGGCGACGAAGACCTCGGCGGGCTGGGTCTCGTAGCCGTCGTCGAGGGTGACGCCGTTGCGCAGGCGGTCGAGCTCGGGGATGTCGAGGTGCCCCTTCATCTTGACGACGTAGACCTTCGGCACCTTCTTCGCGGGCCGCAGCAGGGCCTCGGACATCTCGCCGTCGTTGGTCAGGAGGATCACGCCGCTGGTGTGATAGTCGAGGCGGCCGACGGGGAAGACACGCTCGGGGATACCCGTGAGGCTGTCCTTGATGGTCTCTCGTCCCTCAGGGTCGCTGAGCGTGCTGATGACCTCCCGGGGCTTATTGAGCACGTAGTAGGCGTGCGGCTCGTGCATGATGCGGCGACCATCCACCTCGATCTTGTCACGCCGGCTATCGGCCTTGGTGCCGAGCTCGGTCACGATGCGGCCGTTCAGCCGAACCCGCCCGTCCGTGATGAGCTTCTCCGATGCCCGCCGCGAGGCAACCCCCGCTCCCGCGAGAATCTTCTGAAGCCGTTCCTTCTTGGCCATGATCCAGGTCCCACAGAGCCGGGTAAAGACGTGGCTCTCGTTCAATTCGAGCCGAACCCTGCCTCATGCCCACCCAGAAGCAAGCAAGCCTGCCCTCACTCGACTCCACCGCCCCACGCTCGCGAAAAAGTGCCGGCTGGGTCGTGAGACCCAAGCGAGGTCGTTCCGGTCGCGAGCAGCCCGCGCAGGCGACATTAAGTCGCTGAGCAGGCAGCGCAGCGAGCGGGGCGAGATCGCGCCGGGTATCGCGGCCCAGACGGTGCTTTTTCAGCCGCCGGCGGTGTCCTCGGCCATATCTTCCGCGTCTTCGCGGGCCTGCTCGACGGCGCGGCGCTCTTCTTGGGCCTGGCGCCACTCTTCGTCGCGGTCCCAACGGTCGACGCGGCCGTCGCCATCGATGTCGTTGCCCATGCGCACCATGCGGCC
>JAFDCW010000815.1 GCA_019312705.1 Deltaproteobacteria bacterium | reverse complement strand
GCGCCCGGCGGCGCGCCCGTGCCTCCGATCCCCGCGGTGACTGCTCCCACGGGGGCGCCCGAACTCGACCCCAGCATCTCCCAGATCACGGCGGCGTTCGACAACCTGCTCTCAGACTTGGAACAGACCGTCGTCCCCGCCCCGAGCGCGGTCTCGACGCTCGCGGGAGGCACTCCGCCACCGGCGAGTCCCGCTTCGACGGCCGCGACCGCAGCCCCTGCGGGCGGCGCAGCTGTCGTCAGCTCGAAGCCATCGTCGCGGCCCAAACCGGCCACGAGTCCCGCGCCCGTCCCTGCGGCCCCCGCCAATGATCGCCGTTGGGTATTCGCAGCGGGTGGCGTGGTCCTCGGGATCCTATTGGGCTTTCCCCTAGGACGCGCACAGACGCCGACTGCTCCCCCACCGACCGTGGCGGAAGCCGCCCCGGCCCCGCCCGCTGACCCTGTTCCCGCGCCGGCACCTCCACCGACTCCGGTCGCACCCACGCCGGCCGAGGACGCCCCGCCCACGCCGAGCTTGGCCGCGGCGCTCGAACCAGAGGTCCAACCTCCGCCCGCTCCCGCAGCGGAACCACCTGCCGAAGCGGCCGAACCCGAACCCGAACCCGAACCCGAACCCGAACCCGAACCCGCGCCGGCCGAACCCGAACCCGAACCCCCACCCGCGGGGCCGAAACCGGGCGTGGTCGAGATACTTCCCGCAGGCCCCCGCGGTACCAGCCTCGACGCCTTGGTCGTCGGGACCTCCCTAGGAAAGAGCGGCTGCAACTCCGGGGTATCGAGCTTTTCTGCCGCGCAGGATCGCCGAATCTATGTCTGCCTCAACATCGCGCGGCCCAAGGCCAAAGACCAGTTGACCATCCGGTGGAAACGGGAGGGAAAGACAGTGCAGCGCTACAAGCTCACGATGCCCAAGAGCGTCGCCCGGTCCCGGAGCCGCGCCTACCTTGCGCTTCGCAGCGATCGCCTGGGCCCATGGTACGTCGAGGTCTACGACCAGGACGGCACCAAACTCGGTTCCCAGGGGTTCGTCGTCACGGAGTAGATCGGGCTAGACCAGGCGACGCTGGTAGATATTGACACGGAGGTATTCGCCCTCTGCGTGCCCCGGCCAGACCGGGTGGTCCTCGGGCTGGCCAAGGGCCGCGACGCGAACAAACTCGCCCTCGCCGGCGGCGGTCACGACCGCGTCGAGCTGTTCGCGACCCAAGTGAAAACTGCAGCTACACAGGACGAGGTGGCCGAACGGGGCAACGCGACGGGCCAGGCGACGCACCAGGCCCCCGAGCGCATGGGTAGGCCGGCCCCGGTCCCGCCGACCGGTTTGGATCCGCGGGGGATCCGCGATGATCGTACCGAACTCTCGGTCCCCGAGCACCTCGTCGAGTTGCGAGAACATGTCGGCCTCGACCCAGGTGATCCCCACGAGATCGTTCGCGGCCTCATTCACCCGACCGTGCCTCAGCGCGACGGCGGACTGGTCGAGCGCCACCACCCGCGCCCCCGCTCGCGCAGCGTGCAACGCGAAGCCCCCCACATGACACCCCACATCGAGCACATCACCGCAGCCCGTGGTCGCGACGAGGCGTGCGACCGCGACCCGATTGTCCCGCTGGTCGAGATAGGCCCCGGTCTTTTGTCCGGGCGGCGCAGCGGTCTCAAAACTCAGGCCATGCTCGCAAAACTGTAGCGGCCCATCATCCTGAGGAGGCGGGGTCGCGGCACTCACCCCTTCACGCTTGGCCGCCCCTGGCTCCACCGTGACGAAGGTCCGCCCCGGGACGTCCCCGAGCGCCGTGGCGATCCTAGTTTCCAGTGCACCCATGGCCGCGGAGCCGAGCTGCACCACCCGATCAGGACCGTAGCGATCGACCACCAGGCCCGGGAGACAGTCTCCCTCGCTGTTGATCTCGCGGTACCCGGTCATGTCTGCCTCGCCGTATCCGTAGGCCGCCCGTGCCTGGAGCGCCGCGCGTATCCGCCGCTCGAGCCAGTCGTGTGGAGGTTCGGCCGCACCGAGCGTCACCAACCGGACCGCGATATCAGCCCCGGCCGCGTACAGGCCAAAACCCAGGACCTCGCCGTCCCGGTCCTCGACCTGGGCCAGATCCCCGACGATCGCCGGCCCTTGGACCCGCGAGACCCGGGCCTTGCGGATCCACGGACTCCCGTCGAGCCGATCGGCGCCCTTTCGCAGCCGGACGTACTGCACGCCCTACCGGGCCCCGGTCGGGGTTGTGGAATCGCGGTTCACGGGGCGATTGTGCCGCTCCTTTCCCCGAACGTACAGCTTCGGCCCAGCTCAATTAATCTGCACCGACCCAGACCGAAACCCCACCTTCGCGCGTTGAGGTGGAAATGAAACGGTCCCTGCCTGAGTCCCTCGGAGCCCTCGCGATCGGTGTCTCGACCCTCGCGTTGGTGCTGCACCTGACCCCTGACGCGCCGACCGAGCCCCTCAAGGGGGTTCAGCAAGCGGCGAGCAAGGTGGTCGCAGCTGTGCGACAGCCAGCCCCCCGGGTCGAGGTCGTCTTCGTCCTCGATACGACCGGGTCGATGCGGGGCTTGGTCGAAGGTGCCAAGCGCAAAATATGGTCGGTTGCCAATCGCATCGCATCGGGGGATCCCCAGCCCGACGTCCGCATCGGACTGGTGGCGTATCGCGACCGCGGTGACCCGTATATCACCCAGAGTTTCACGCTCGATCAGGACCTGGACCAGGTCTACGCCCACCTCCTCGGGCTCCAGACG
>JAFDCW010000136.1 GCA_019312705.1 Deltaproteobacteria bacterium | reverse complement strand
AGGCCCTTGAGAAAGTCCATCACCGTCTCGAAGAACTCGGCGGTGGGGTGCTGTTTCAGGACCGGCGGTGGAAGTTCGTGGTCCGCGAGGGCGGTCAGCTGGACGGGCAGGATGAATGCGCCTCCGCATTCGCCGCACCGGAATATCTCGGGCCCGCCTTCTTCGAGGTAGGGCGTGAGGGCCAGGGGCACGTGGCACTCCGGGCAGTTCTTTGCTGAGCCCGCGACGTTGGGCCGGAACTGCCCCGCCTCTTCGATGCTGCGGGCCACGGCCCCGGGCTCGCCGTCGAAGTAGTCGAGAAAGATCGAGCCGCACCTTTCGCACTGGTCTACTTGGATTCGCTGCCCCTGATGCGCGACGTGGTGCACGGCCATGGGGCTGCCGCAGCTGGCGCACGCCCGCGCGTTGACTCGGTAGGCGGTCATCCTCTGTGCCCCGGGCCGTCTGGCCGCCTCGTCAGGCCTGGACGGCCTTGGTGAACTCGAGGGCGATTTCGTCATCCACGACGGCGACCTTCGCCGTGCCGCCGTCCGTGAGGTCGCCGAACAATATCGCGTCCGCGAGGGGACGCTTGATGCTCTTCTCGACGAGGCGGGCCATCGGGCGGGCGCCGAACACCGGCTCGTAGCCGTGTTCGGCGAGCCAGTCCACGGCGTCGTCCGTGACCTCGACGATGACGCCCTTGTCTTCGACCTGGGCCGAGAGCAGCGCGACCTCTTTTCGGGCGACCTTCTTGATGACCTCGAGGGGCAGGCCTGCAAAGAGGATCACTCCATCGAGGCGATTGCGGAACTCGGGGGCGAAGGTGCGCTCGATGGCCTTGTTGGCCTTGGACGCGTCGACACCGTCGGTCGTGCCGAAGCCGATGGACTTCTGGGCGACGTCGGCGGCACCGGCGTTGGTGGTCATGATCAAGATCACATTGCGGAAGTCTGCTTCTCGCCCGTTGTTGTCGGTCAGCTTCGCGTGGTCCATCACCTGCAACAGGATGTTGAAGAGGTCCGGGTGGGCCTTTTCGATCTCGTCGAGGACCAGGACGCTGTAAGGGTGCTTGCGGATTTTGTCCGTGAGCTGGCCCCCCTGGTCGAAGCCTACGTAGCCCGGGGGGGCACCGATGAGGCGGGATACGGAGTGGCGCTCCGAGTACTCGCTCATGTCGAAGCGGATGAACTCGACCCCGAGGACCCGGGCCATCTGCTTGGCGAGCTCGGTCTTGCCGACGCCGGTGGGGCCGCTGAAGAGGAAGGACCCGGTCGGCTTTTCCGGGGAACGCAGCCCGGCCCGGGAGAGCTTGATGGAGCTCACCAGGCGCTCGATGGCGGCGTCCTGGCCGAAGATGACCTTCTGCAGTTCTGGTTCGAGCTCGGCTATCGAATCCCGGTCGCTCGCCGAGACGCTCTCGGTCGGGATTTTCGCCATGCGGCTGACCACCGTCTCGACGTCGCTGACGCTCACCCGGTGCGTGCGCGCGTCGTCGTCGCGCATGCGGTCGACGGCGCCGGCTTCGTCGATGACGTCGATGGCCGAGTCCGGCAGCCGTCGGTCGAGCAGGTGCTTCTGGGCCAGCTTCGCCGCCGCCACGAGGGCGTCGTCGTCATAGGCGACGCCGTGGTGCTCTTCGTAGCGGCTCTTGAGCCCTCGGAGGATGTCGATGGTCTCGTCGAGGCTCGGCTCGTCGATGTCGATCTTCTGAAAGCGCCGGGCGAGGGCCCGGTCGCGGTCGAAGCTCGCTTTGTACTCCTTGTCGGTAGTGGAGCCGATGCACCGGACTCGCCCGCCGGCGAGGGCGGGCTTCAGGATGTTCGACGCATCCATCGAACCACCGCTCGTCGCCCAGGCTCCGACGATGGTGTGAATTTCGTCGATGAAGAGGATGGCGTTGTCCTCGGCCTCGAGGCGCTTCATCACGCCCTTGAGGCGCTCCTCGAACTGCCCTCGGTACTTGGTGCCGGCGAGCAGTGAACCCATGTCGAGCATGTAGATTTCGGCATCGAGGAGGACCTTCGGGACCTGTCCCTCGTGGATGCGCAGGGCGAGGCCTTCGGCCACGGCGGTCTTGCCGACCCCGGGCTCGCCGACGTAGAGGGGGTTGTTCTTTCGGCGTCGGCAGAGGATTTGAATCGTGCGCTGGATTTCGCGGTCCCGGCCGATGAGCGGGTCGATGCGGCCTTCGGCCGCTTCCTGAACGAGGGGCGTCGTGAACGCTTCGAGGGGGTCCCGCTTGGGACCGCCTTCCTCGCCGTCCTCATCGGCCCCTTGGCCCCCATCCTCGAAGGCACCCTGGCCTCCGTCGGGGCCGAGGTCGTCGTCGTCCATGCCGTCCATGCCGTCTTGGCCGACGCCGTGGGAGGCGTAGCGCTTGAGGTCGAAGGAGCGCAGGCCGGATTCCTGGAGCAGGTATACGGCGTGGCTGTCCTGCTCTTTGAAGAGCTGAATCAGTACGTTGGTCCCGTCGATCTTCTTCATCTCGCTCGAGATGGCGTGGATCGCGGCGCGCTGAAGCACGCGCTCGACGCCGACCGTCTGCTGGGGCTCGGACCGGCCCAGGTCTTCGGGCAGGGGGATCATGGTGTCGGCGAAGAACTCCTCGAGGGCCCCGCGGAGTTGTTCGCGGTTGCCGCCGCAGACGGTGATGGCCTTCTTGGCCTTGGGGTCGTCGATGAGGGCGAGGAGCAGGTGCTCGATGGTCACGTATTCGTGGCGCCGCTCGGCGGCCCCTTCGAAGGCGCCCCGGATGGTGTCTTGAAGTTCGCGGGTGAGGGTCGGGCCGGCCATTCAGTCCTCCGGTTCCATGGTGAGCCTGAGGGGGAATTCGTATTGGTTTGCGAGCTGCTCGACGCGCAGGACCTTCGTCTCAGCGATTTCTCGGGTGTAGACCCCGGCCACCCCGAGACCATTTTGGTGCACGTGCATCATCACCTGCACGGCGTCGCTTTCGGACTTGTGGAAAATGTGCTCGAGGACCTCCACGACGAATTCCCGGGTCGTGTAGTCGTCGTTGTGCATGAGCACTTTGAAGAGGCGCGGGCGGGCGACCTTCTTGTCAGCCTTCGGGCGGGTGACCACCCCTTCGTCGTTCTCGTAGCGATTGGCCATGCGGGGCTCATTTAACACTTCTCTCGCGGGCCCGCATCCAGCCAGGCCTCCCGGACCGCCTGGCCTAGCTCGTCGAGGCTCACGCCCTGGTAGCGGGGCTGAATCCGGAGGGGCGGGGCATCCCGCTGGGAAACGGAAATGACCAGTTTTTCTTCGTCGATTTCCACGTCGGTCACGTTGGTCCACCCGATATGGTGCCGGACCGAGCCGTCCGCCAGCCTTAGACCGTCGGTATCGAGGGATAGGTGGTCCGTACTGTGATCGCGCATGTAGGCGGCGGTGCGCACGGAAGCTGCGATCCATCCCAACGCCACCAGGATGCTGATCGCCCCGACGGCGGCGACGAGGCCGCTGGGCTCCGATGTGAAGAGCCAGGCGTTGGCCACCAAGATGACAAACGCTGAGCCGAGGCGGAGACGGCGGGTAGCGACCACCGCGGACCGGTCCAGGAGGAAGCGGCGCGCCAGGATCACCGTATGACCAACCGCAGGAAGAAGTCCGCGTTGGTGTCGTTGCGGATGGTCACGAAGCTGTCATCGACGGAGACGATGCGGGCCGTGTCTCCTGCCGTGAGGGCGGCGCCGGAGCCGTCTTCTTCGAAACTCAGGTAGACCAGTACCGACGAGGGCTCCCGCCCCAGTTCGTGTTCCATGATGAGGGTGGCCTGGCCCGAGTACCGAAGCCACGGGTCGCCGAGCCAACCCACGCTCTGCCAGGAGTCGTCATTGGTGGTCCCCGCGCTCGGCGGGTAGTCGGCGGGCCCCACCTCGATGACCTGGGGCGGAAGATTCGCATCGCAGCCCCCGAGGCCGGGCGTGCCCAGGAAGATCAGGACCAGGGCCAAGGCAGAAGCGGGGCGGGCGGTGAGACTGGAGGAGGTCATGGGCTGGTGAAGTAGTCGCGTAGGGCGTCGACGAGGCCGTCGTTCGTATACTCGGAGGCGGTGACGTCTACCCGGAGGCCGAGGCGAACGGCTGTGCGCGTGGTGATCGGACCGATCGAGGCTACCGTCAAGGGGGCGAGGGCGTCGGCGGCGCTGGATCCGCCTTCGGCCTCGAGGACGGCGCAGAGGTTTTCGACCGTCGACGAGGCCGTGAAGGTGACCACATCGACGTCGCCGCGCCGAATCAGGTCCCGGATACGTGCGCTTTCGTCGTCGGTCGGCGGGAGGTTCTGGTAGGCCGCCACGACGTCGACGTGGGCACCTGCGGCCCTCAAGGTTTCGGGGAGGATCTCCCGGGCGACGGCTGCCCGGGGCAGGAGGACCCGGACGCCTTCGAGGTCGCCGTCGTGGGCCCCGAGGACGATCTTCGCGACCTCCTCGCCGCGGTATTCGGTGGGCACGTGGTCCGGGACGACCCCCTCCCGACCGAGGGCTCGGGCGGTCCCCGGACCGATGGCGACGACCAAGGCGCTTCCGATGCGCCGGGCGTCCCCGCCCTGGGCCCGGAGCGCGGCGAAGAAGCGTTCGACCCCATTCTTGCTGGTGAAGAGTAGCCAGTCGTAGGTGCCGACCTCCCGGGCCGCATCGCGGAGGGCAGCGGGGGCCGATGGATCTTCGATGCGGATGGTCGGGGCCACGACCGCCGCGGCCCCCTCGTCCCGGAGGCGGTCGCTGAGTGCTGCGGCCTGGCCGCTGGGCCGCGTGACCAGGACCCGCTTGCCGAAGAGCGGCATCGTGTCGAACCAGCGCAGTTCGTCCCGGAGGGTCACGACCGGGCCGACGATGGTCAGGGCCGGGGCACCGAGGCCGGCCTCCTGGGCTCGGTCGGCGATGGTCGCCACCGTGCCGACGACGGTGCGCTGGCTCGGCAGAGATGCGCTTTGCACCACACAAGCGGGAGTCCCCGGGGCGCGACCGTGGTCCACCAAGAGCTCCATGAGGCTGCCGAGCTTGCGCAGGCCCATGAAGATCACGAGGGTCTCGGTGGCCGTCGCGAGCTTTGCCCAGTCGTGGGAACTCCGATCCTTTTCGGGGCTCTCGGTCGCCGTGATGTAGGCGACAGAGCTCGAGAGCTCGCGATGGGTCAGACTCACCCCGGCGTAGGCAGCGGCGACCAGGGGGGAGGGCACCCCCGGGACGACCTCGAAGGGCACGCCGGCGCGTTTCAGGTGGGCGGCTTCTTCGGACCCGCGGCCGAAGAGGTAGGGGTCACCGCCCTTGAGGCGGACAACCGACCGGCCTCCCCGGGCCTCGGTGACCAAGCGTTCGTTGATGCGTTCCTGGCGAGCCGATGCCTTGCCGGCGCGCTTGCCCACGAAGACGAGGTCTGCGTCGGGGCGGCAATGGGTGAGCAGGTCCGGATGGACCAGGGCGTCGTAGAGCACGACGTCGGCCTCTTCGAGGCGCCGGAGGGCCCGGGCGGTGATCAATCCCGGGTCGCCGGGACCGGCGCCCAGGAGGTAGACCTTGCCCATCATGGCGGGAGGATACGGGGCTTTCGCCGTTTGTCAGGCCCCTCTGGGATCTCTCGGGATATCTCTTGGGGCCTATGCTGGCCGTGGCCCCGTTCCTGGTGCGTGCTACTCCATGCTCGTGGCGCGGGGCACCAAAGCTCACGGGATTGTTGGTATCTCATCGGGGATCGTGATGAGCACGCTGATCGGCTGTGGGGCCGCGGGGCCGGCCCCCGAGGCCGTCGCCGAAGGGCCCCGGGGGACCCCCCAGAACGTGGAAACCGTAGCCGAGGCCCCGGGGGCTGCGCCGGAGGTGCGGCTTCTGGGGGCCGATGAGGCCCCAGTGCGGGTACGAGTGCAGGTCGCCCGGGAGGAGTTCGATCGAGAACGGGGGCTCATGTACCGGCGTCACCTCGACGCGGACGCCGGTATGCTCTTTGTTTTCGAGCAGATGGAGCCTTTGAGCTTCTGGATGGAGAACACCTTCATCCCGTTGGACGTTGTCTTCATCGATGACCGGGGACGAATCGTCGGAATCGTCACCGATACCGTTCCCCACAGCCAAGATCTCATCGAAGTGGACGCACCCTCTCAATACGTTCTCGAGGTCAACGCCGGCTTCGTTCGCCACCATGGCATCGAAGCGGGTAGCCAGGTCGAGCTCATCGGCGTATCTCTCCCGGCAGGAGCCCCATGAAAGCCCCCGAATCTCACTTTCGCAGTTTCAAGATCCTCGCTCTCTCGATCGTCCTGTCATTCTCCGTCCTCGGCACCGCGTGCGACGACGAAGGCCAGGGGGAGGAGGAGACCGCCGCCCAACGCGCCAGCCGAACCGAGCGCGGGGGGACGGATGCTCCAGCGGCGCGCACGCCGGATGGCTACGACATCGTTTTTGCGAATCCCTCGCCCCGAAGTCGCGCCGCTGCCGACCGCCGGGCCGCCGCCGAGCGTGAACGCCGGGAGGCCCTCAACGAGCAGCTCGTGCGCATTCCGAACACGCCCAACCCCCACGAAGGGCGCTTCACCCTCGAAGAGGCTGTCGTCGGTCTTCCGATCGATGGCGATTTGGTCGCCGAGATCAATACCGATCTCGGGACCATTTTTTGCGACTTGCACGCCGACCGGGCGCCGACGACGGTCGCGAACTTCATCGGCCTCGCCCGGGGGATTCGCCCCTTCTGGGACGCCCGGGCCGGGCAGTGGGTGACGCGCCCTGCGTATCGGATGACCAAGTTCGACCGAGTGATCCCCGGATTCATGGTTCAGGGCGGCGACTACCTCGGCGATGGAAGCGGCACCGTCGGCTACACCATCGACGACGAGATTCACGATTCGCTCCAGCTGCACGACCGGGCCGGCATGCTCTGCATGGCGCCCCCCGAGGCAAATCAGAACGGCGGCCAGTTCTTCATCACGGACGGACCCGCTCCGCACCTCGATGGCAGCTACACCATCTTCGGTCAGTGTCGTCCCGAAGAGATCGTCAGCAACATCGCTCGGGCGCCGCAGTCCGGGAGCCCGGAGAACGCGCCGCTCACCGACATCGTCATCGAGCGCGTCTTGATCCGCCGGGTCGACGGAGGCGCCCAGAACGCTCGGCGCAGTCAGCCCCGCCTGCCCGACGGCTACGACCCCGAAAACCCCGACCGCGGAGCTTCCCCCGGTCCAGTCGAGCTGCGCGGGCGCCGCGAAGAGCGCATTCGACAGATGCAGGAGGCCGGCCGGCCTCCCAGCCTCGGTCACGAAGGTCACGGGCACTGAATGTCCAGCACACCGGTGAAGACGCCATGAGCGACGAAGAGACCCCGCGCGAAGGCTCCGAGTTCCCGCCCGAGGACGAGGATGGCAGGCGCCGTCGGCGCCTCGAACGCATGCTCGGGGGTGCGATTCGTAAGGGCCTCGAAAAGGGCATCGAGGCGAGCATCGGCACCATCACCAAGACCGACAACGTCTTTCGCGAACTCGTCGGCGAGAACGTCAAGCTGCCGAAGGAGATCGTCAGCTACATCTTCTCGCAGGTCGACGAGACGAAGAACGGGATGGTCCGGGTGGTCGCTGGAGAGGTGCGCGACTTCCTCCACGCGACGGACCTCGCGACTGAGCTCCAGAAGGCGCTGACGACGCTCTCCTTCGAGATCAAGACGGAGATTCGCTTCATCCCCAATGACTCGGGTGGAGTGAAACCCGAGGTCAAATCGGAGATCAGTCCCAAGAAGAGCGACAAGGCCAAGAAGCGCCGCGGGCGCAAGAGCTCTCCCCCGGAGGCCGGGGACCCGGCCGATGCCGACGCGGACCACGTCGACGAAAGCTGACCGACCTTGGGCGAGATCCTGTTCATCTCCAAGCCGGTCGCCCCGCCTTGGAACGACAGCTCCAAGAACCTGGTCTACGACCTTTCGCGAAGCTTGAGTCGGCACGTCCCGCGGGTGCTCTCCCACGCGGGGGCCAGCCTCGACCTGCCCGCGGGCGCCGTCGTCGAGACCCTGTACAAAGAGACCGCCGGCGGGTTCTCCCCGCCCCTCGTCGACAACTTGAAGGTCCTCGGCCGCCTCGCCGTCGGCCGCCGCGCCGGCCTCTGGCATTTCTTCTTCGCGCCGCACCCGAAGACCTCGGTGGCGTCGCGCTTCCTGTGCGGGGCGCGCCGGGTGCCTTCGGTGCACACGGTGTGCAGCGCTCCCCGGGCCGACATCGACCCGATGAAGGTGCTCTTCGCCGACTGCACGGTGGTTCTCAGTCGCCACACGGAGCAGCGGCTGATCGAGGCCGGCGTGCCGCGAGACCGGATCCGGCGAATCGGCCCGGCGATAGCTCCCCTCGACGTTCCCGATGAGGCCGCCAGGGCGGAGGCGCGGCAGCACTTCGACCTGCCGGAGGGAGCCCCGGTCATCGTATACCCGGGGGACCTCGAGTTCGGGGCT
>JAFDCW010000814.1 GCA_019312705.1 Deltaproteobacteria bacterium | reverse complement strand
CGATCCTGGACGCCCATCGACGGTTGGTTCCAGCCCGCCTCGAACTCGGCGTGGGCGAGGTTCCGAGGGAGCCGCCCATCGCGTTCAATCGCTCCCTCGACGCTTTTCGGCGCAACGCCGAGGTCAAGGGCGACGTGTCGGCCGCTGACGCGGTCGACCGGGCCATGACCCTCCTCGTCGCCAAGGGGGAAGACGGCATCGCCCTCGGCGCGATCAGCTTCTTCGCGCTGCACGGCACGACGGTGCACGGTGACCAGGACTTGCTTCATTCGGACCACAAGGGGCTCGCGGCGACGGCCTTCGAGCGCTGGGCCCGGAAGAGCGCCGGGGCGGCCGAGGACTTCGTCGCCATCTTCGCCCAGGGCGCCGGGGGAGACGTGACCCCCAACTCCCGACCCCATAGGCGCAGGGGCTTTGCCGTCGGCCCCAGCGATGACGACCACGAGAGCGCGCGCTTCGTCGCCGAAGCGGAGGTCGAGACCGCGCGGCGCATCTTCGTAGGGGGCCTCCGGCCCGTCGGAGGACCGATCGTTTGCGGTTTGCGCCACGTGGACATGGAGGCGAGGCCGGTCGCCCCAAAGTTCGTGGCGGGCCGCGGCGGCGTGACCACGACCGAGGCGCGCCTCGGGCTGGCGATGGTAGAGGGCACGTCCGAGGGCCCCGGCCCCTTGTGGAAGTTGCGCGCCGTCGATCGCTTTGTGCACCGAGTCTCCCGGCGGCTTTCGCCTCTGCTATCGCCGCGAGGTGGGGGCGACGCCAAGATTCCGTTCCTTTCCGTCGGGCCCGGGCGTCGCAAACGGCTCCTGGGCCGTATCGACCCTTTGGCGCGGCGCCTCGGCTTCATCCGGCATCCGATCTTTCAGCACGTCCGGCGCATCGAGGACCGCGGCGTTTCGGTCGACCGGCCACCGTGGATTCCGACGGTGCTTCCCGTCCAAGTGGTTCGCCTCGGCTCGTTCGTGCTCGTCGCTCTTCCCAACGAGCCGACCACCATGGCCGGCGCGCGCCTGCGTCGGTCCCTCGAGCGGGAGTTGCCGGGCGCCCACGTGCAGGTCCAGGGCTACTCGAACGCCTATTCGGGCTACGTGACGACGCCCGAGGAGTACGCGCTTCAATGCTACGAAGGGGCCTATACGCTCTTCGGGGCGCATACCCTCGCGGCCTTCGAGGAGGTTCTCGTCGGCCTCGCCCAGGCGATGTCGTCGCCGGTCTTCGATTGTCACGCGGCTCCGGGCCCCCCCTTGCCCACGTGCACGCCAGAAGAGCTCGCGGCCCGGGCGCCCCTCTAGACCAATCACGGTGTAGCCTGGCCCCATGGCCGAAAGCATCATCGACGCGTGGATTCAACACCCGACCCCGGCCTTCATGGCGAACGATATGTTCGCGTCGCTCCGCCGGTGGATGGGCATCACCGAGGTACCCGACGACATTCCGGTCGACTTCACCGTCGGCGCTCTCGACGCCGCCGGCGTGAGCCGGGCCCTCGTGACGGCGTGGTGGGGGCCCGACGGTCCGCTCATTCACAACGATGAGGTCGCGAGCTTCGTAGCCCAGCATCCTGAGCGCCTCGCCGGCATTGCCTCGGTGGATATCTCTCGGCCCATGGACGGCGTGCGCGAGCTGCGGCGGTGTGTGCGCGACCTCGGCTTCGTGGGCTTGCGCGTATTGCCGTGGCTCTGGGGCCTAGCGCCGGACGACCGCCGCTACTATCCGCTCTACGCCGAATGCATCGAGCTCGGAGTTCCCTTCTGCCTGCAGGTTGGCCACGCGGGGCCGCTTCGGGCGTCGGCGCCGGGCCGCCCGATGCCTCACCTCGACCACGTCGCCCTCGAATTTCCCGAGTTGACCATCGTCGGCGGCCACATCGGTTACCCGTGGACCGACGAGATGATCGCGCTGGCGACCAAGTACGACAACGTCTACATCGATACTTCGGCCTACAAGCCCAAGCGCTATCCCTCGCAGCTCGTACAGTTCATGCGTGGCCACGGGCGCCGGAAGGTGCTCTTCGGCAGCAATCACCCGATGATTCAGCCCGCCGCGTGCCTCGACCAACTCGACGTGCTCGGACTCGACGACGAAGCGAGGCGTCTCTTCTTGCACGACAACGCCGCCCGGGTGTTTGACTTGGACTGAGGCTGCACCCTTCGGTCCTCCCGGGGCATTCAGCCGAGGGCGACCTTCGTCAGCCACAGGAGTCCCAGGCCGGTGACGAAGGCCGCGAAGTGCACGGCGTTGTGAGCCAGGCTTCGGTGCTTGTTGATCTCCGGCACCAGGTCCGAGGCGCCGATGTAGATGAAGTTGCCGGCGGCGAAGGGAACCAGGAAGCCGATGTCGACGGTGAAGGACGCCCCGTAGGCGACGAGGCCACCGACGAGGAACGTCAGGGCGGAGAGCACGTTGAACATCAACGCTTTTCGTTTGCTCCAGCCGCCGTGCAGGAGGACGCCGAAATCTCCGAGCTCTTGGGGGATCTCGTGGGCTGCGGCGGCGAGCCAGGTCGTCACCCCGAGGCGAACATCGACGAGAAAGGTTCCGGCCACGGCGAGGCCGCCGATGAAGTTGTGCAAGCCGTCGCCGATGAGGATCAGCTGGGTGAGGGGCTTCCGGCAGTCGGCGGACGCTCGGCCGCAGTGATGCCAATGCAGGAACTGCTCGAGGGCGAAGAAGACCGTGAACCCCAGCATCAGCCAGACGAAGACCGACAGGTCTGCGCCTGACCGTTCGATCGCCGCCGGCAGCATGAACGGGAGGACCAGTTTTTCGAGGGTGCTGTCGCGCAGGAAGAGCGCCAAGCCACCGACGAGGGCAATCGCGCTCATCAGAACGCCGCCGCCGATGATCCAAACCAGGATATGCATTGCGCTCAGTTGGTTTGCGTCCTGTTTGCCTCGGACGGCGCGGTGCCCCCCGGGCTCTCACGGGCGGGCCCGAGCGGGCCCCGGCATCATTTGCCCACGGCTTTCGCCTTCTTCTTCTCCTTCTTTTCTTTGGCAGTGAGCTTTGGCTTGTTGGTGCTCTTCTTTTGTTTGTCTTGTCCCTTGGCCATGGTTTCTCCCGGTTCTCTTGGGCTGAGTACGCGTTTCTTCCGAGAGGCTACGGCAAGCTGGCCCATTCGCAATAGCCGTACTCGAGAGCCCCGGGGACCGGGTTTCGGGGCGTTGTCAGAGAGCGAGGCTACCCAGGATCGGCAGCGTGCCTATCTGCACGCTCGGGTCGACGGCGGTCAGGCCGTCGACGAGGCGTCCCATGCGCATCGCCGGGAGCGCGCGGGCGGGCTCGGTGAGGGGCCGAAAGAAGTCGTCCCAGTGCGAGAGCAAAATGGCCCCGGGGCGCAGGCTGCCCATCACTCGCGGGCAAAAGCGCTCGGTCGTGGTCCAGCCGGCGACGCACATCAGGAGCAGATCGACGTCACGGTCGGGATGTCCGTCGAGGAGGTCGGCGCTGCCGAGGTGGTAGATGCGGCGGCCGGCGACGCGGATGTCGACACCAAATACCGCCCCACAGCGATAGCCGGTGGTGCGAAGGGGGATTTGGTCGCAGTCCGAGATGTTGCCGGCCGAGGGGATGCGGCCGAAGAGAAAGGCCGAGTGTACGCTCGGGATGAAGCGCAGCTCGAAGGGCCCGACATCGGCGCGAAAAGGCTCCACGCCTCGATGCGCCTCGACGTCGACCACCTGGGCGGTCGGGACCCCCGATGTCTGGCACAGCGTCGTGCAGGACCGAGACCCATAGACCGTGGCACCGGTGTCCCGAGCGATACCGGGTACGTCGAGCACGTGGTCGAAGTGGGTGTGGCCCGCGATGATGGCGTCGGCTACGGGCACGTGGCGCCGAACGGCGAGGGGGTCACTGCGGAGGGGGTGCCGGATGCAGTCGAAAAGCGACGCCCGGGTGACGTACGGATCGATGAGGATCGTGCAGCCGTCGTGCTCGATGGAAAATCCCGCGGTGCCGAGCCATTTTACGTGGATCGGTGGCCGTCCCGGGGGGGGATCCAGTGCATTTTCAACGAACGCCAGCTCGGTGGGCTTCATAGTGTTCTTGCCGTGCCAGGGGGGTTGGAAATGCGCTCTTCGGGGGCTACCAATTGATAGACGCTGAATTTAGTACCACGAGGACGAATCAACGCGCCGAATAGCGCACTATCCGAGTCTCGAGTTGAATCGATGGAAGCTGCGG
>JAFDCW010000813.1 GCA_019312705.1 Deltaproteobacteria bacterium | reverse complement strand
AGAGCCTAGACCCGTCGTTCGGGCAGAAGACCTCGCCGCTACCATACTCCGACTTGCAAATAGGGCAGATCTTCATGCGGTAGGCCAGCCTAAGTGACGGACCCACGTTATCATCGCCCCCTTGGGGGGTCAACGAACGCAGCGTCCCACTCGCCCCGTATTTCCGTTGCAACTTCAGCGAGTTGCCGCCCGGCACCCGTTGCCTCGGTGGGGGGCATCTGATAGAGATTGCAGTCGTGAATGACGCTCCCCGCGAGGCGTCCGGGCGCATTCGGGTCCTCGACGACGCCCTCGTCGACCAGATCGCCGCCGGAGAGGTGGTCGAACGACCCGCGAGCATCGTCAAGGAGCTCCTCGAGAATGCCATCGACGCCGAGGCGACGACGATCTCGGTGGCCATCGACGGGGGCGGCGTCGGCCGAATCCGGGTCTCCGACGACGGGTTCGGCATGACCCGGGGCGAGGCGATCCTCGCGCTCCGGCGTCACGCGACGAGCAAGATCGCCACCATCGAAGACCTCGAGACGATCGGAACCATGGGCTTCCGGGGCGAGGCGCTGCCATCGATCGCGAGCGTTTCGCGCTTCCGCCTCACAACGCGGCGAGGGGATGCAATCGGCGCGACCGAGGTCACGGTGTCCGGAGGCACGCCGGCAGAGGTCCGGGAGGTGGGCGGCGCCCCAGGGACCACGGTCGAGGTGAAGGACCTCTTCCACAACGTACCGGCGCGACGGAAGTTTCTGAAGTCACAGGCGACCGAGAGCGCGCATGTATCCGATACGTGCCTCCGGGCGGCCCTAGCGCACCCGGGTCTGCGCTTGACCCTCGAACGCGAAGGGCGCCGGGCCCGGGAGTACCTGCCGGCGAAGTCCCGGGAGGCCCGGGCCCGGGCGGTCTTCAAAGATGACCTGAGGGCGGTCGCCGGAGACTGGGAGGCCCTCTCCGTCGACGCCTACCTCGGCCCCCCGGAGCGGGCCCGCAGTGGCTCGGCGGGGCTCTATATCTTCGTGAACAGGCGCCCGGTGAAGGACCGCGCCCTCGCCCGGGCGGTGGCCTTCGCCTACGGCTCGGTGCTGCCGCCGGGGCGTTACCCGACCGGCGTCGTCTACATCGACGTCGACCCTCGGGAAATCGACGTCAACGTGCATCCACAGAAGTCGGAGGTGCGCTTCGCCCGGGGACGCACGGTCCTCGACGGGATCACTCGGACCCTGGCCTCGGGCCTCGGCACGACGGCCTTCGGCGGGCCCGCGGCGAGGGGGCCGACCTATTGGAATGCGCGCCTCGAGTCCTCCGCTAAGGCCCCCGAGGTCGAAGGTGCCAACGCCGACACCAACGCCGACCCTTGGGGCCTAGCCCTCGCCCTCCGGGACGGGCCCGCCCCCTACCCCGCAAGCGCGCCAGATACCGCAGGCCAAACCGCGCCCCTGCTGGAAGAGGCGGGCTACTTCGGCTCGATGCGCGTCCTTGGCCAGGTCCGCCGCATGCTGATCGTGTGTGAGTCCGAAGACGGGTTGCACATCCTGGACCAGCATGCCGCCGACGAGCGCATCAAGTACGACGGGCTCCGAAAGACCCACGAGCGTCGGGAAGTCGCGAGCCAACGGCTGCTCTTCCCGGAACGCATCGAGGTGAGCGCCGCCGAGGCGGTCCTCGTCGAAGAGCGTCGAGACGAGATTACGCGCCTCGGCCTCGACGTCGCGGCGGGTGCACGCCGTTCCCCATCTGGTGCACAAGGCCCCCCCGGCCCGCCTGCTCCGGGACGTGCTCGACGAGTTGGGCCGAGGCGGCGAGCGGAGCTTCGGCGACGCCATCGACACGGCTCTCGCGACGATGGCCTGCCACGGGGCCATCCGCGCTGGCGACACCCTGACCCCGGAAGAATGCTCGGCCCTGCTCCGGGAGCTCGACCGGATCGACGACTTCGCCGGCCACTGCCCGCACGGACGCCCGGTGGTCTACTCCGTGCCCCTCGCGGAAATCGAGCGGCGCCTCGGCCGATGAGCCGCCCATCGGTCATCGTGCTCGCGGGACCGACCGCCGGCGGCAAGACCGCCACGGCCATCGCCCTCGCCCGCGCCCTCGACGGAGAGGTCGTCGGGGCCGACAGCGTGCAGGTCTACCGTGGCTTCGACATCGGTTCCGCAAAGCCCAGCGACCCCGAGCGCGGCGGCGTGCCCCACCACCTCATCGATGTGCTGGACCCAGACGAGCAAGTTGATGCGATGTCCTATGCGGGCCTAGCGGACCGAGCAATCCGGGAGGTCGCCGAAAGAGGCCGCCTTCCGATCGTCGTCGGGGGCACCGGGCTCTGGCTCCGGGCCCTCCTGCGCGGCCTCGTGGACCTGCCCCCGGTCGACCCGGAGCTTCGGAGCCGCCTCGAAGCAGAGGCTCAACGGATCGGCAGCCCGGCACTGCACGAGCGCCTGGCGACGGTCGACCCCAAAGGCGCATCCGCCATCCACCCCAACGACGCCTTGCGCGTGGTCCGCGCCCTCGAAGTTTTCGAGCAGACGGGAGAGGCCCTCGGCGAACTGCGCGCGCGCCACGCCCTCGGCGCTCCCCGCTATCCCGGCATGCAGCTCTTCGTCGACCCGGGCACCGACGTGCTCCGGGGTCGCATCGACGCACGCACCCGTTCGATGATCGACGGCGGCTTCGCGGACGAGGTCCGGGGCCTGCTCACCCGTTACCCGCGAAGCGCCCGTGCATTCGGCAGTGTCGGATATCGGCAGATGGTTGCCTTCGTCGAGGGCGAGGCCACCCTCGAGGAAACGGCCCAGGCCATCACCCAGGCCACGCGCGTCTACGCCCGCCGCCAGCGCACCTGGTTTCGATCGGAACCGGGGTTCACCGGCCCGGTCACCGCCGAGGCCGTCCTCGAAAGCCCCCTCTTTGCCCAGGCCTCACTCTTGTCCCCGGGCCGGCAGTGAACTTCATCGCGCACGCCTATGTCGCGCGATTGTACCGAACGGACACGGCCTACGTGCTCGGCGCCATGCTGCCGGATTTCTTCGGCATGGCACGCATCCACGGCGCCCAGAGCGACAACGTAGACGTCGCCGCCGGAGTGGCGTTTCACCACGCGACCGACGAAACCTTTCACCGGACCCCGGCCTTCATCACCCTTCAGGCCGCTTTCTTCGCAGAGCTCCGGGCCTCGGGCGTCGCCCGGGGCCCCGCCCGGGCCGTCGCCCACGTAGGTCTCGAGCTGCTCCTCGATGGTTTCCTCGTCGGTGAGCCCGGCCTCCCCGAGGCCTACCTGGCGGCGGTCGAAGCCATGGCCCCGACCCGCCTGGGCAGCCAGCTGCGCTTTGCCCGGGATGGGCACCGGGAGCGCTATGCCACCCTCACGGAGCGCCTGGGACAATGGGGGGTACCGAGGGGTTATGGCGATCCCGCCGCCGTCCGCGATCGCTTGGTGCGCATCCTCGAGGGCCGGCCGCGCCTCGCCCTCGGGCCCTCCGATGTCACGACCCTCAGCGAATTCCTACCGGCAGCCCAGCGTGCCGTGGGTGAATCCCTGGAGAAGCTTCTCGGTCCGGTGCGAGCGGCGGCCGAGGCCGCCGCTATCGGTTGACAGGGAGCCGGCCCCCCATGGGATACTCTGCCCCACATTTGCTCGCATAATCGCGAGGTTGACTGGTTCCTTCGCCCGTGTCCCAAGCCCAAGCCCCCGCCCCCTCGAGCCCGCCCAACGCCAGCGGCGGAGCGGACGAGCCGATCGAGGTGATGCCGAAACGCTTCGGCAAGTACACCCTCATCCGTCGAATCGCGATTGGCGGCATGGCGGAGATCTTCCTGGGGATCCAGCGCTCGATGGCTGGCTTCGAGAAGCTGATCGTCATCAAGCGCATCCTGCCCAAGCTCGCCGAAGACACGGAGTTCGTCTCCATGCTCCTCGACGAGGCGCGGATCGTCGCGACCCTCAATCACCCGAACATCGCCCACACCTACGACGTCGGCGAGGTGGACGGCCAGTACTACATCGCCATGGAGCACATCCACGGCGAGGACATCCGCTCCATCGTCCGGCAGATGAAGAAGAAGAGGGAGACCTCGTTCCCCCTCGAACACGGCCTCGCCATCGTCCTCGGATGTTGCGCGGGCCTCTCCCACGCCCACGAACAGACTGGCCTCGACGGCACGCCGATGGAAATCGTGCACCGCGACGTCAGCCCCCAGAACATCCTCGTCACCTTCAGCGGCGACGTGAAGCTGGTGGATTTCGGCATCGCCCAGGAGGGACGAAGCGCGGTCGACGAGTCCAAGTCCGGCAAGCTCAAGGGCAAAATCCCGTACATGAGCCCGGAGCAGGCCCAGGGCCTCGAGCTCGACGCGCGCAGCGACGTCTTCTCCCTCGGGGTGATGCTCTTCGAGCTCACCACCGGCCGACGGCTCTTCAAGGGGTCCGGCGAATACGACACGATGCGGCTCATCGTCGAGGGGGACTACCCGA
>JAFDCW010000812.1 GCA_019312705.1 Deltaproteobacteria bacterium | reverse complement strand
CAACTCGGCCGTGAGACTCACCGATACGATGATCCGCCGGGTCGGCCCTCGGGCCGCGGATGAGCGGTCGGGGAGGGCGCTGTCCGTGCAGAACGGAGGGACCCTCACCGTCGATCGGGTCCTCGCGGTGGATCTCTTCGAACACGGAGTCGTCGTCGATGGCGCTTCCAGCGAGCTTCGCGGCAACGATCTGGTCCTTCGGCGAATCGAGAGCGACCTTGGCCTGGGGAAGTTCGGTGGCGGAATCACGCTCCAGGGCGAGAGCACGATGGTGCTAGAGCGGCTGGAGATTGGCTCGGTCCGCGAGGCGGCCATCATCCTCGGGCAGAGCGTTTCCGCCACCTTGACGGACCTGCACGTTCACGATGTCTCGCCCCGCGTCCTCGACGGTACCGCGGGTCGCGGCGTCAGCGTCCAGTCCGGTTCGACGCTCACGTTGACTAGGGCGAAGGTCGAGCGAGTGATTGAGTTCGGGCTTGCCGCGATCGGGGCCGGGACGACCATTTCGGCGACCGATCTCGTGGTCACCGAGGTCACGCCCCAAGTCTGTGACGGACCGTTGTGTATGGCGGCCCCCGGCGGGCACGGCATCGGGAGCTATTGGGGTGCGCAGGTCACGGCGATGCGCTTCGCGGTGTCCAACGTGAGCCTATGCGGAGTTCAGATCGCCGACGAGGCGACGATGAGTCTCACCGATGGCGAGGTCCGCGGCGCGCCGATAGGCGCGTGCCTCCAATCCGATGCCCAGGACGTGATGGATCTGCAGCAGCGCGTTCACTACGTCGACAACGGTTCGAATCTCGAGACGACGACGCTGCCTGTGCCAGCGGCCCTTGGCGGTGTCGAGTAGTTCAGAGCCTGCCGTCGTGCGGCGTTTGCCCTTCGCGTCCCGGGACGAATTTCGCGCCGTTGCCCCACGAACCCGCCTTTTCGGTCATTTGCCTGAACGCCCGCGCTGCTCCACCATGTGCACTGAGGTTTTCATGCGCCCGTTCAACGTCACCGTCTCCTTCATGGCTCTCCTGTGCGCCGTCCCCGTCATCGGAGCGATCGTGGCCGTCGACCTGATCGCCCCAGGCGTCGCAGAGGCCCAGGATTGCCTGCCCGGGGATGAATTCTGCCTGCCCCCGCCGCCGTGCTACCGCGAGCCGGACAACCCGGACTGCAACCCCGAGTGCACGTGCCTCTCCCCCGACTATCCCGCCTGTGACCCCTTCTGTGCTCCCGGGGACCTCTGCGACACCGACTGCGCCAACCCCTGCTACGACGAGTTCGAAGGGGACATCTGCTCCGACGACCCGCCGCCCTGCGATCCCACGGCCGCACCGCCATTCACGTTCGTCGACGACATGGACGGCTCCGACGACGGTCAGATCTTCGCCCTCGGCAATCGCGACCCCACCCAGAGCTGCGGGACCCTCACGGTCGACGTCACGGGGTACTACTCGATCTTCGACACCGAGCTCTCCGAGAGCTGCGACGACCAGCTCGACGAGACCGGCTACCTGACGATTCGCAATACCTGCAACGGCGACGGATGGGCCGTCGAGCGCAACGCCGAGGACCGCTTTCTGGTTTACGACTCGGACAACAGCCCCGACTGCACGTCAGACGCCGAGTGCGGGGCCGGCAAGACTTGCCGCGACGCTGACAGCCACGGCCGCTGCTGCGTGCCCGTGGAGCCGGTATTCATGGGCACGTATCTGCTCGTCGAGGGTGAGCCCAATACCATTTGCATCAATCACTGGTGCCCCGAGTGGAACGCCGAAATCGCCGCGGGCCGCGACTTCGGCTTCGTCGTCGACAGCTGCGACGGTGTGAACTCGATCCACTTCAAGATCGGGGCGACCGCCATCGCCTGCATCGACGATACCCACCTCCAGCCGTGCTCCTGGGGTTGCGAGATGGGGGAGTGCCTGCCCGACCCGTGCCTCACCATGAGCTGCGCGAGCTTCTGCATGGACGGCACTTGCCTCGACGACAACCCCTGCGCTTCGGTGACCTGCGAGCACGGCTGCGTGCGCGGCCTTTGCCTGCAGAACCGCAACGCCCGCGGCCCCGACCTCGATGATGACGGCTACAGCGACGTCGCCGACTGCGACGACGGTAACGCCCTCGTGCACCCGGGCCGGATGGAAGTCTGCGGCAACGGCGTGGACGACAACTGTGACGGTTTCATCGATGAGCGCCCCTGCGGCGACGGCACCGGTGGACCCGATTCTGGCACCGGTGGACCCGATTCTGGCACTGGCGCTGACTCCGGCGGCGGGGTCGGCCCGGGCCTCGAAGAAGGCGGTTGCGGGTGCGGCACGGCACCGGGCGATGAGCCCGCGGGAGGCGCGGCGATTGCCTTGCTCGTATTGGCATCGCTCCTACGTCGCCGTCGCCGTCCGGGCCACGGGCGGCAGTAGAGCTGCTCGCGGCGGGAGCTTCCTCGGAATTCGTTGAGCCCGGTCAACCTACCGGGGGCCGCGGCGAGTATTGCCTTGCCGCGGCCGATGGGCCGTGGAAAATCACGGCTGGGGACTCTCAGTGGAGACTGAAGAACACGCTTCTGGGCGGCCGCCGTGGATCCGCGAGGGAATCCTCGCGGGCCAGCGGTACCACGTGCGCACCAAGAGCCCGTGGCTTCACAACACCATCAACCTCAGCGCGTTGACCACCCTCGTCGCGCTGCTCGTGGGCGTTGTCTGGGCCGGCACGGTCCTCCCCCCGGCCATCTACATTCCGGTGGCGGCATTCGCGTTTGGCAACC
>JAFDCW010000811.1 GCA_019312705.1 Deltaproteobacteria bacterium | reverse complement strand
GGTCGGTATAGGCGGTGGAGCCGAGGTACCACATCAGCCATCCGTTGACGCGAAAGTCGTTTATCGACCAGTCCTCTGCCCAACGTGTGCGGAGGCTCCCCGCGACCGACTCGTCTTCGATTCGATTGAAGCTGGTGCGTTCGTACCAGCCCTCGAGCTGCACCCCAGGCACGAGGTTGCGCCAGCGGATGGCGCTGAAGATTCCGTCGAGCTGTTCACGGTTGAGTTCGAGGGAGTCCAATACTTCTTCGATCACGAGGTCCATGTCCGGCGTGTCCCGGAGCGTGCGCCGGGCCCAGCTTTGGGACCCTCGGTCGACGTCTGGCGTCAGCTGGATACCGCCGGGCATCGTGGCCCAGAGCTCTCCGCCGGTGACGACCCACCACCTGGGAAGGATGCCCGGGGCTCCGGGGGCGGCGGCCATCTGGGCGAGGTTGCGACGCGTGGCTCCCTGGAAGAATGGAAACCAGCTCTGTCCGTTGTCGTCGCTGGCGTAGACGAGGCTGCCGCGGCATGCGCCGCGGCGGGGGCAGTCTTTGACGAGAACGGCCACGCGACGTCCGCCGCGCTCGTTCACGCCGACGGTGACCTGGCCCGAGACCTGGCGGCTCAGGAGCGTGCGCCCGATGGTCTCCCAATTGCGCCCCATATCGAAGGAGGCCCGGACGCCGTCGTCGGTCGCGATCCAGACGTGGCCATCGGCGGTCGTCTCGATCCAGTTCACGTTTTGCCACGGCGCCGTCGAGGAGTTGTTGAAGTCCGGGTAGACCATCGCGATGCCGACGTCCGAATCGGGGTCCCCGGCGTAGACTCGGGCCGCGGAGCCGACGTAGGCATACTCGGACCCGCCCGGTCCGGGACCGAAGGCGACGTCTCGGGAGGGATTTCCGGGCCGGCTGGTGAGATCTGGGTTGAAGGTGACCCCGCCGTCTCGGCTGCGGTACATGCCGAAATCTGTCGCCACGATGATGTGGTTCGGGTCCTGCCTCGAGCATACGATGCGACGTACAGCGATGCGCCCCGGCAATCGCAACGACCGCACATAGGTCAGGCCGCCGTCGTTCGAAGCGAGGACCTCGTTAAGTGTCGCGATCAAGAGGGGATACGTGCCCCCCGTGCAAATGGCGATTTGGTTGACCGGAGTCGTCCGGCGTCCCTGGACGGCATCTCGGAGCAGGGTCACGAGCTCGCCGGGGCGATTCAGGATGAACGGCTTGATGTAGCGAGAGCCCGCGAACCTCGTCGAAAGCGTCCAGAACTGCGGGTAGGGGACGAGCGGTACTACCGCGATGTTGACCGGCCGGGTCTGCCCCGGGGGCAGCGCGACGAGGGTTAGGCCGCCGCGGACCGTCGCCCCGAGCTGCGGGAGCCCCGGGGTCCGGATAGCGAAGCTGCGCCGGGTGGTGACGACTGGGTCGGTCTCGAGCTCTCGCCAGGTGATGCCGCCGTCCTGGGAGCGGACAATCGTGCCCTCCTCAGTGCCAACGAAGATGCGGTTGGGGTTGCGCGGATCGATCGTCACCGCCGTGAGGCGCGAGCCGATGCGCGGCGCCGACAGCACCTGCTGCCACCGCCACGAAGAATCGAGGCCGCCGAGGACCGGCGCCGCCGTGATGTCGCCGAGGTCCTGGCCTTGGGGGTCGTCGAAGTTGTCCGGGTCCAGGACTTCGGGGGCGCCGGCGGGGACCGGGGACTCGGGGGTTTCGGGCGCGGCGCTTTGCCCTTGTTGTCGATCCCCCGCGGTGTCCGGGGCGGTGTCCGGGGCGGTGTCCGGGGCCGTGTCCGGGGCGGTGTCCGTGTCCGGGGCGGTGTCCGTGTCCGGGGCGGTGTCCGTGTCCGGGGCGGTGTCCGTGTCCGGGGCCGTGTCCGGGGCGGTGTCCGTGTCCGTGTCCGTGTCTGTGTCAGGGGGCGTTTGCGTGTCTGTGCCCGGGGGTCCCTGGGGCCGCTCCCACCAACGATCCTGGGCGCTCGCGTCCGTCGGCGAGCCGCCGACCGCGGCCAGTATGATGAAGGCGATGTAGAAGCTTCGGGGCACTCTCTGCGACTTCGATCGCGCCTCCCGTCAGGGGGAGGTCACGTCGAGGCGGAGAGTGTACCCGTTCATGGCGCCCCCCGGGCCCCAAACCCGAAGCATGTATTCGCCGGTTTCCGTCGCCGTATGGGTGACGAATTCGTCGTCGGTGGTGCTCGTCGAGGAGTCGACCACGGTCGAGCGATCCAACCCCAGGAGCTCGGCGTCGATGTTGCCCGAAGGGTGGCTGAAGAAGAGGCTCGCGTTGATCGTATCGCCGGCCCGGGCGTAGACGCCGAAGTAGTCTTCGTTGCCGCTGCAGAGCGAGAGGCCCTCGTACCGGTCGGGGTCGAGGCGCGGGGCTGCCGCGTCGTCGTTGGGCTCGAAGATGTCGTCGACGCATTCGATACACTCCGGGTCTCGGTCGTCGACGAGGCCGTTGCAATCATCATCGCGGCCGTTTTCGCAGATCTCGGTCGCTCCGGCGCACCCGGCCGGGTCAGCGCCGCTGCAGGTAACCAGGCCCAGGATCGGAGGGGCCCCTGGGTCGAATTCGACGGTGACCATCGCGCTGCCGGTCGAGAAGATCCCCCCCGAGTTCTGGCTGGTCACCTCGAAGGTGTAGGTGCCGGGATTCGGCATCGGTACGTCGAGGCAGAACGTCTCCATGGGGAGCACGGGGGTGACCAAGGGGTTGTCGCTGCCGTTGATGAGGACGCGTCGGGCTTCGGGGGCCCGGCCTCGG
>JAFDCW010000135.1 GCA_019312705.1 Deltaproteobacteria bacterium | reverse complement strand
CTTCGGCGACCACTTTGCCTCCCCCGGCGCCGCCGTCGGGGCCGAGGTCGATGACCCAGTCGGCGCACTTCACGACGTCGAGGTTGTGCTCGATGACCAGGACCGTATTGCCGACATCGACCAGGGTCTGGAGCACGCCGAGGAGCTTCTCGATGTCGGCGAAGTGCAGCCCCGTGGTCGGCTCGTCGAGCACGTAGAGCGTCTTGCCCGTGCCGCGCTTGCCGAGCTCTCGGCTGAGCTTGACCCGCTGAGCCTCGCCGCCGCTCATGGTCGGCGCCGGTTGGCCCAGCTTGATGTAGCCGAGGCCGACGTCGACGAGGGTGCGTAGGATTCGGGAGAGCTTGGGAAAGTTCTCGAAGAGGGCGAGGCAATCATCGATCGAGTGGTCGAGGACGTCTGCGACGCTGAAGCCCCTATACTTCACCGTGAGGGTTTGGGCGTTGTAGCGGTGCCCGTCGCATACCTCGCACCGCACGTATACGTCCGAGAGGAAGTGCATCTCGACCTTCACCACGCCGTCGCCCTGGCACGACTCGCAGCGCCCACCTTTGACGTTGAAGCTGAAGCGCCCTGGCGTGAACCCCCGGGCCCGCGCTTCGGGCAGGCCGGCAAAGACCTTGCGTACCTCGTCGAAGGCCTTGGTGTAGGTCCCCGGGTTGCTGCGCGGGGTCCGACCGATGGGCTTCTGATTGATGGCGATGACCCGGTTGACGGCCCCGAGGCCGTCGATGCTCTCAAATCCGGGGCCGGTCTTTGCGCCGTCCGAGAGGGCTCGGCTGACCGCTGGCAGGAGGATGCCGTTGATCAGGGAGCTCTTCCCGGCGCCGCTCACGCCAGTCACAGCGCAAAACACGCCGAGGGGAATGTCGACGTCGAGGCCGTCGAGGTTGTGCAGCCGCGCACCCCGGACCGCCACCATGCTGGACGGTTCGCGCCGAGCCTTCGGCGCTTCGATTTGCCGCGCGCCGGAAAGATATTGCCCGGTGAGGCTCTCGTCGCTGGTGACGAGCTCCTCGGGCGTGCCGTTGAATACGACCCTCCCCCCGAGGTGCCCCGCCCCCGGGCCGAAGTCGACCACGTGGTCGGCGGCGCGGATGGTCTCTTCGTCGTGCTCGACGACGATCACCGTATTGCCGAGATCGCGCAGGTGCAGGAGGGTGCGGACCAGGCGGAGGTTGTCCCGGGCGTGCAGGCCGATGCTCGGTTCGTCGAGCACGTACATCACCCCCGAGAGTTCGGGCCCGAGCTGGCTCGCGAGGCGGATGCGCTGGGCCTCGCCCCCGCTCAGGGTGGGCCCGGCGCGGTCGAGCGTCAGGTATTCGAGGCCGACGTCGAGGAGGAAGCGCAATCGGCTCTGCACCTCCCGGAGCACACCCTCGGCGATCTTCGCGGCGTTGCCCGTGAGCGCCAGGTTCGCGAAGTGGTGGTGCGCGTCGATGACGGTCATCGACGTCACGTCGGCCACGCCCTTTTTGGCGACCCGGACTGCGAGGCTCTCGGGGCGGAGGCGTTTGCCATCGCACGCATCGCAAGGCAGCTCGGACATATACTTCATGTAGTGGTCGCGCATCTGCTGCGACGTCGTCGATTGGTACAGGCGCAAGATGCGGTTGAGGATGCCCTCGAAGCGCACCCCCCAGCTGCCGTGGTTGCCCTTCTTTTCGTCGCCCCAGGTCACGCGGATGCGCTTGCTCTTGAGGCCGAAGAGGACCTGCCGTTGCTTGGCCTTGGTGAGCTTCTTCCACGGCGTGTCGAGGTCGACCTTGGTCGCTTTGGCCATTGCGTCGATGGTGCGGAAGGTCCAGCCCTCACCGCGCCCCATGCTGTTGCGCCACGGAGCGATGGCGCCGTCCCGGATCGACAGGCTGGGGTCGGCGATCACCTTGTCCGGGTCGACCTCGAGGCGGGTGCCGAGGCCGTTGCACCCGGGGCACATGCCGAGGGGGCTGTTGAACGAGAAGCTCTGGGGGCTCAACTCCGGGAAGGCGTGGCCGCAACATGCGCGCCGCTCGCTGAAGCGCAGCTCGGTGTCCCCGTCGGGCTCCCGGACCATCACCTCGCCGCCCCCGGACGAAAGGGCCTGCTCGATGCTCTCCGTGATGCGTTGGCGGTCGCCGGCGCGAACGGCGATGCGGTCGACGACCAATTCGACGTTGTGCTTCTTCTTCTTGTCGAGCGTTGGCGCAGCGTCGAGGCGATGCACCTCGCCGTCGACCCGGACTCGAATGAAGCCCTTTTGTCGTAGGTCTTCGAAGATGTCCCGGAACTCTCCCTTGCGGTGGGTGACGAGGGGCGCGAGGACCATCAACCGGGTCTTGTCCGGGAGCGCCAAGATCTCGGACACGATCTCGTCGGTGCTCGAACCTCGGACGACCTTGCCGCACTCGTGGCAATGCTGGACCCCGGCTCGGGCATAGAGCACGCGCAGGTAGTCGTAGAGTTCGGTGATGGTGCCGACTGTGCTGCGCGGGTTGCTCGAGGCGCTCTTCTGCTCGATGGCGATCGTCGGCGACAGGCCCCGGAGGCGTTCGACGTTCGGGCGCTCGAGACGGCCGAGAAACTGCCGGGCGTAGGCGCTGAGGCTTTCGACGTAGCGCCGTTGGCCTTCGGCATAGAGGGTATCGAAGGCTAGGCTCGACTTGCCCGAGCCGCTCACCCCGGTGAAGCAGACGAGCTGATGCTTTGGGAACGTTAGATAGTCGATGTCGAGGTTGTGCTCGCGGGCCTCGAAAACCTCGATGGCGTCGGGCTCCTTCGCTCGCGGCGGCCGTTGGGGCCGCTTGGCCGATCGCGGGGCCGGCGTTCGGGGCGCAGTACCGCGAGTGCTGCCATTGGTCTTGCTGCGGGGCATCTGAAGAGATTCCCTACCACACCCATCGACCCTGAACGAAGGCACAGTGGCCGCGGAGCCAGTCCTCCTGACAGCGTCGTGTCAGGGGCGGTAGGCGGCCCGGAGCGTCTTGGGGTCCCATAGGGCGTGCAGCTCTGCGCCGCCCGGGATCGCCCGCCCGGAGAGGTACGCGACGGCGCCCTTCTTGAAGTGGAAGACGAAGCCCCGCTCGGCCTCGTCGAGCAGCAGAAGCGCGAGCAACTCACCCATGTAGGGCTCGTGACCGACGAGGGCCACGGCGCCACCTTCGAGCTCTCCGAGGAGCGCCGGTGTCGGCGGACGGGCGAGGCCGTCCGTTGCGACGAGGGTACCGCTCGGGTTGATCGGGGCGAGGAGCTCGGCGGTCTGCCGCGCCCGGACCCAGGGGCTGTGATAGACGCGGTCGAGAGTGACGCCGCGCGCATCGAGGGCCGAGACCGACCGAATGAACCGGTCGCGCCCCTTCGGCGTGAGGGGGCGCGCATGGTCGAGGGCGTCCTCGGCGCGGGGGACGGCAATGGCGTGGCGAACGAGATAGATGTCCATGAGCGTGGCGGCAGGGGACGCCGAGCGGGGGCGGTTGTCAACGGCTCAGGGCCCCCGGAGAGCTCGGCCCCCTAGGGCCGAGATGGCGCGACCCGCGAGCGGAACAGTGGTTCACGAACGCACGGCATGTTAGGGCGATCCTGGTCCGATGGGCACGGCGAATCGCACAGAAGGTTCCACACCGAGCCCAGAAGCATCGGAAGGGGAGGGCCGTGCCGGTTCCCAGGCCGCCCGCGAGGTAGCTCATTTCGTGCGCCTCCTGTGGGTGCTCGCCGCGGTCGGGGCCATTGGGCAGTTGCTCGCCTGGCTCGGCCTTGCCAGTAACTTCTTCACTCCGGCTCTGCTCCTCAGCCACCCCTTCCTCGCGACGTCGACGGCTGGGTCGTACGTACTCTACGCCATTGGTGAGCGCCGCTCCCGCGACCACCTCTTCGTGCTGGCCCTTGCCGCAGCCGTCGCCCTCCTCATCTGGACGAGCTCCGTCGGGCGCGTCGAGTCTTTGCTGTCGCCGATGCTGGCCGTGGGCAACGGACTCGGCATCGCGGCCATCGGGGTCGGCGTCATCCGGGCGGTCGTTGCGCGGGGGGACGAGCGCACCGACGAACTGGCGCGTCTTCTTCCTCGGCTGCTCTTGCCGCTCTTTGCCATCATTTCACTTCCGTTCCTGCACCTCACGGCGATTCTGTGGCCTGAGACGTTGGACGCTAGGGTCTATGCCCTCGACGCCACCTTCGGCACTCAGCTGTCGTTCGATTTTGGCCTGCTCTTCGCCAATCTGCCATCCCTTGAAGCACTGGCGCAGGTCGTCTACCTCGGCCTCCCGATCGGGCTGGCCTTCGTCTACGCAATGCAGCGGCGCCTGCCCGACCAGCGAGACGGAGATGTGCTCACGTCCTTCTACTGGATGGCCGGTGCCGGTTACGTTCTCTACCTTCTCTTCCCCGTCGTCGGTCCGACTTACATCTTCGGCGCGTGGTACCCCGATACTCCCCCGTCCGTCGAGCAGGTGATGTCCCTGTCGTCTCTCGCGCCGCCGGTAGCGCGAAACTGTGTGCCTTCGTTGCATACGGCCTGGGTGCTGCTCGTCTGGTGGCACGCTCGCCCTCTGGCGGCCTGGGCCCGCGCGGTGGCTGGGTTCTTCCTTGCAGTGACCCTCCTCGCTACGCTGGGGTTCGGTTATCACTACGTGTACGACCTCGTCGTCGCGTTCCCGTTCGCCTTGGCAGTTCACGCGGCATCGATGAGGGACGCCGAGCCTCAGGCGAGGACTCGGGCCGTCGCCGCGGGGGGCGTCCTGACGGTGGTGTGGTTGGCGTTGATTTGGCTCGGCCCCCCCCTCTTCTCGCTGTCTCCCGCCATCCCCTGGGTGGCTGCGCTGTGGACCGTGACCATCACCATGGTACTGGAGTCACGGCTGCGTCCGGAGAGCCGATGGCTGCCCGCGCCCCCGTCGACCCGAGCCCGACTGACACCCCTCGGGGCCGGGGTGGCGACGGTCTTCTTCCTTTCGGGCACGGCCGCGCTGGTCTACCAAGTCGTCTTTGCCAAGTGGCTCACCTTGGCCTTCGGGAGCACGGCCACCGCGACGGTTGTCGTCCTGGCGACCTACATGGCGGGGCTCGCCGGCGGGTCTTGGGTCGGCGGGCGAGTCGCTAGCCGCCTTGTACGTCTCGTTCGCGCCTACGCCCTCGCCGAACTGGGTATCGCCCTCTGGTGCGGCATGGCGCCCTGGACCCTCGATCTCGCCCAGGCTCTCTATGTTTCGATTGCCGCCGGGATGGACCCCTCGGACGGGACCCTCGTCGTTCTCCAGCTCGCCCTCGGGGCGGCCATGCTCACTCCGCCGACGCTCTTGATGGGGTTCACCATGCCGCTCCTGACGCGGCACTTCGCCGAGAGGGACGACTCCCTCGGCACTGCGGTGGGCCTGCTCTACGGCATCAATACGCTCGGAGCGGCGACGGGGGCGATCCTAACCGGTTACCTGCTCATGCCTACGCTCGGCGTGACCCGGTCCCTGCTCGTCGCGGTTGGCATCAACCTGGTCGTGGCGGTCGTCGCTATCATTCTCGATCGCCGGGTGTCGCCGGCGGCGCCCCATGCGAGTCGCGTAGAGTCCTCGACCTCTGAGGTCACGGTTTCGGCTACGCAATCGGAGCGGCGCGTGGGCATTGTCGCCGTCGTCATTCTCACCGTGGGCGGGGCCGTCACCTTTGGTCTCGAGACGACGTACACGCACCTGCTCGCCGTCGTCGCCGGCAACAGCACCTATGCGTTCTCTCTGATGCTCTTCTCCTTTCTGCTCGGCCTCGGAGGAGGGTCCACGGTCAGTCGGAGACTCTTGCGTCGGGGGGTCGACGCCCCGATGGCCCTGGGAATCGCCCTCGGAGGCCTCGCCGCATCCGTTCTTCTAGGGGTGTACGTCTGGGACGCCATACCCGGATACTTTGCGAGCTTCGCGCCATACCCCGCGGCTCGGACCTTTGCCGAGCGGGAGTTCGTTCGCTTCGTCGTCTGCGTCGTATCCATGTTGCCCCCGGCGCTCTTCATCGGAGCCAACTACCCGCTGGCGATGGAGTGCATCGGCCGGGCCTGGCCGCGCACGCAGATTGCTGCCATGGGGCGGTCTGCCGCGCTGAATACCTTGGGAAACATTGCCGGCGCGCTGCTGGTGGGGTTCTGGCTCATGCCCCTCGTCGGCTCGCTCCGGACGCTCCAGGTTCTCGCCGGCTCGGTGATCGCGTTGTCGGCCTTGCTGCTCATTGCTCCGGGCCATCGACGACGCACGACGATCGCGGCCGTCGCCACCACCGCGGCTCTGCTCCTCGTACTCTCGCCAAGTCACTTCGACCTGACCCGCCTCGCGTCCGGGGCGAACGTGTACTTTCAGGCGCAGTCGTATGGTCGCGTCATCGATCATGCTGAGAGCATGGACGGAGGCCTCACGACCGTCGCGACATCGGTCGACCGCTCCGGTGGCGAGGTGCTCACCCTCCTGACGAACGGGAAGTTCCAAGGAGATGACAGCCTGGAAAGGGAGGTGAAGGCCCAAGCGGCTTTCGTCCTCGTACCGCTGCTGCACACTCCGTCTCGTCGAGACGCGCTGGTCATCGGTCTCGGTACCGGCGTCTCGGCAAATGTCCTCCACACGGCTGGGTTCGAGAACCTCGACGTCATCGAGCTGAGCCACGACATCGTCCGGCTTACCGACCGTTATTTTCGCGCCGTCAACGGCAACGTCCTGAACCAGGCCGGGGTGCAGGTACACATCACCGACGGACGCAATTTCCTCATGCTGCAATCTCAGCGTTATGACGTGATCAGCATGGAGATCAGCTCGATCTGGTTTGCCGGGGCGGCCGCCCTCTACAATCGGGAGTTCTATGAAATCGCTGCCGGGCGACTGACCGACACGGGGGTGCTCCAGCAATGGATACAACTCCACCACATCGCCATGACCGACGTGCTCTCCATCCTGGCCAGCATTCGCTCCGTCTTCGAGGTGGCGTGGCTCTACTTCATCGGGAACCAGGGCATCATCGTCGCGTGCAATCATGATTGCTCGCCCCGGCCAGAGACTCTCCGGGTGCTCGAAGATGCGTCCGGGCTCGAGGAGACCTTGGGGCTCTTTGCGGAGGGCGCGTCCACCATCCTGCGAGGACGCCTGCTGGACCCGGCGGCGGTCGACGCGCTCCTCGACGAGGCGGACGACCAGGGGCTGTCCCGGGCAGAGCTCGTATCCACGGACGACAATCTGCTGCTCGAGTACAGCACGCCGAGGGGCAACGTCCGGGCGTACGCGGACTCGCTGCGGGAGAACTACGAGCGCCTCGATCAGTTCCGCCCCGACTCGCTCTTGCTGGGCACCCACCTCGAACCCGGCGACGTTTCGATTACCGGGATCCCCGGCGGCGGGTGAGGCGGACTCGCGGACGTTGGCCGCGCCAATCGGCGTGAGAGCGCTCACTGTCGGTCGAGGGGGCATCATGGCCGGGTGAGTATGTAGCGACGGGGAGCGCACCCACGGCACTATGCCGATCGTCCTTGACCAGGGGCCCCCTGGGTGGTTGATAACCGAGCAGATGAAGGTCGGAATTCCCAAGGAAGTCGATGCGACCGAACGCCGCGTCGCAGTCTCCCCGGAGTCGGTAAGACGCCTCGAAAGACTAGGCTTCGAAGCCGTCGTGCAAAAGGGGGCGGGCGCCGACGCCGGGTTCCTCGACGAGGACTACGAGGCTGCCGGCGCGACGGTCGTGGCCGACGCCTCCGAAATCTTCGGTGACTGCGAGATCGTCGCCAAGGTCCGGGCCCCTTCCGAGGACGAGATCGGCCTGATGAAGGAGGGCACGGTCAGCATCTCCTTCATCTTCCCGGCCCAGAACGAAGCCGTGGTGAACCTTCTCCGAGAGAAGAAGATCACCGCCCTGGCCATCGACCAGGTCCCCCGCATCACCCGGGCCCAGAAGATGGACGCCCTCAGCTCGATGGCGAACATCGCGGGCTACCGGGCGGTGGTGGAGGCGGCGAACGCCTTCGGGCGCTTCTTCACCGGGCAGATGACCGCCGCGGGCAAGGTCCCCCCGGCCAAGGTCCTGGTCATCGGCGCCGGGGTTGCCGGCCTCTCCGCCATCGGGGCCGCCCGAAGCCTTGGGGCCATCGTGCGCGCCTTTGATACGCGCCCGGCCGTCCGGGAGCAGGTCGAGTCGATGGGCGCGGAGTTCATCGAGGTCGAGTTCGAAGAAGATGGCGCCGGCGCCGGCGGCTACGCGAAGGTGATGAGCAAAGAGTTCATCGAGGCTGAGATGGCCCTCTTCCGAGAGCAGGCCAAGGAAGTCGACATCGTCATCACCACCGCCCTCATACCCGGCAAGAAGGCTCCGACCCTTTGGACCGAGGAGATGCTGCAGTCGATGGCCACCGGATCCGTGGTCGTCGACCTGGCCGCAGAGCAGGGAGGCAACTGCGAGGGCACGGTCGCCGGTGAGAAGGTCGTGAAACACGGTGTGACCCTCATCG
>JAFDCW010000810.1 GCA_019312705.1 Deltaproteobacteria bacterium | reverse complement strand
GGTCCGCCCGCCCCCCGATGGGGGGCCCGCGTCGTACCGAAAAGAAGAAGACCGCCAAGGTGACCCCCAAGAAGGCTGCCGCCCGACGAGCCACCGAAAAGACCCCGGCAAAATCGGCCGCGGCCAAGAAGAAGGCCCCCGCCAAGAAGGCTCCTACCACAGGGCCCGCAGCCAAGAAGAAGACGGCGGCCAAGAAGAAAGCCCCCGCGAAGAAAAAGGCCGCGGTTAAGAAGGCCGCCGCGAAGAAGGCCCCCGCGAAGAAAAAGGCCGCGGCCAAGAAGAAGACTGCCGCCAAGAAGACTGCGGCCAAGAAGGCCCCGGCCAAAAAGCCCGCCAAGAAGCCCGCCAAGAAGAAGCGCAACTAGACGCACTCACGCGTCCTCGAAACCGCCCTCTTCACTCGCCGCGGCGGGCGCGGACTCTCCGCCTTGCTTGCTCGATTACCGGTGCCATCTCGCGCGGGGCATCGCCGTCCTCGACGAGGAGCACTTCGTCGTGGTCCGGGGGGTCTTCACCGAGGACCTGCACCAAGAGCTCCATCGCGCGTCGGGGCTCGATCTTGCCGCCCTCGCGTCCTGGCAAGAGACAGACGCTCGTCCGGACCCTGGCCCTTGCGAGGGCAGCAAAAAAGGGCAGCTTGGGTCGGCCGGAGATGAGCAGGAGCTCCCCCACCTCGCCCCTGAACCGACCCCGGCGCACAGCGTCAGATATGCGACCCAAGAGCCGCCAATCGACCAGGCCGAGGGCACCCCGGCTCGGCCGCGCATCGCGGAAGAGGGGGAGCGCTAGGGCCTCGGCGAGAACCTCGTCGAAGCGCCGAAGGTCGGCGGGAACGAAGTGGACCTCCACGAAGCGCTATTCCTTGCCCAGGTCGGTGGCGATGCGGTCGAGCACGCCGTTGACGAACCCAGCGCTGCCCTCGGCGCCGAAGCGCTTCGCGAGCTCGACCGCCTCGTTCAAGGTCACCCGCCGCGGGATCTCGGGCAAAGCCTTCAGCTCGTAGGTCGCGAGGCGTAGGATGTTCCGGTCAACCCGGGTCATACGCTCGATACGCCAATGCTGGCTCACGTTGCGGATGATGCCGTCGACCTCGTCGCGGGCGTCCCACCAGCCCCGGACGAGCGCGTCCGTGAACTCCTCGCCCTCGCGAGTCGCCGCGAGCGTCGCCCAGTAGTTCCGGATGGCCTGCTCGGCGCTGTGCTCCGATACGTCGATCTGGAAGAGGATCTGCAGGGCGGCCTCCCGCCCCTTGCGCCGAGCACCCATGGTCGTCAGTACCCCGCGTCGGTCAGCTTGCTGCCGAGGTCGACCATCTCGAGGGCGGTCAGGGCGGCCTCGAAGCCCTTGTTGCCCGCCTTGGTGCCGGCCCGCTCGATCGCTTGTTCGATAGTATCGGTCGTGATGACCCCGAAGATCGAGGGCACCCCCGTCGTCACTCCGGCGGCGCCGACGCCGCGAGCGGCCTCCCCGGCGACGTAGTCGAAATGCGGCGTAGCGCCCCGGATCACGGCACCGAGGGCGAGGACCGCCGCGAACTTCCCGGACTGGGCGAGGCGGGTCACGACCGGGGGCAGCTCATAGGCCCCCGGGACCTTGACGATGTCGATCCGGCTCCCGTCGACGCCGTGGCGCCCGAGACCGTCGAGGGCCCCCTCGACCAGGCGATCCACCACGAAGTGGTTGAAGCGTGCCGCCACGATGGCGAAACGTGCTTCGGCCGGCACGGTGTAGTGCCCTTCGTAGATGCGGGGTTCGGCTCGGTCGCTCATGATCTAAATCCTAATGCGTCGTTACGTCGGCCGCGTCTTCGCTCTGATTGGGCAACGGCCGGAGGAGCAGTTGTTCGACGACCTCGAGGCCGTATCCGTCGAGGCCGGCGATGCGCCGGGGGCGATTGGTCAACAGGCGGATTCGCCCCAGGCCGAGGTCCGCGAGGATCTGAGCGCCGACTCCGTACTCTCGCAGCACCTCCGCCTGGTCCGCGGGGCGCCGCGGCGGGAGTTCGTCCCCGAGGTGGAACGCGAGATCTCGGTCGAGGTCGAGGCGGCCCGGAAGGAAGAGAATCACCCCGCGCCCCTCGGCTTCGATTCGCGTGATGGCCTCGTCGAGGACCACCCGGGGCTCCCGGGTCACGCCGAAGACGTCGGCGAGCACGCTGCCGGTGTGCACTCGAACCATCGTCGGGGCGCCGTCGATATCGCCGAGGGTCAAGGCCAGGGCCTGCCGGTCTTCGACGCTCACGGAGTATGCGTGGGCGGTCCACTCGGCTCCGCTGTGCAGGCGAACGGGGCCGCTGCGCAAAGGCTCCACGAGCCGCTCGTGCATGAGTCGGTATTGGATGAGGTCGACGATAACGAAAGTCCAGAGCCCATGCTTCTTCGCGAACTTCTGGAGGTCCAAATACCAAGCCATCGTTCCGTCGTCGTTCATGACCTCGCAGATCACCCCGGACGGGTGACGCCCTGCGAGACGGGCGAGGTCGACGGCGCCCTCGGTATGACCGGAGCGCTGGAGCACGCCGCCGGGCCGGGCCTTGAGGGGGAATATGTGGCCCGGGCTGATGATGTCCCGGGCACGGCTGTCCGGGTGCACGGCGACCGAGACGGTGTGGGCGCGGTCGGCGGCGCTGATCCCCGTCGTGACGCCTTCCCGGGCTTCGATCGAAATCGTAAAGGCGGTCTCCCGAGGAGAGCGGTTGTCATCGACCATCATCGGCAGCTCGAGCTCGCGAATCCGGTCCTCGGTCAAGCTGAGGCAGATGAGGCCCCGGGCGTGCCGGGCCATGAAGTTGATGGCCTCGGGGGTCACGGCATCGGCGGCCATGACGAGGTCGCCCTCGTTCTCGCGGTCCTCGTCGTCGACGAGGATCACCATGTGTCCGGCACGAATCTCTTCGAGAGCCAGGCGGACGTGTTCGATGGCGGTGTCACTGAGGGTCATGATCGGCCGAGTCATACCCCCGTCGGGGCGGTGGGTCGAGGGGAAGCCCTCAGAGTTCACCCTCGATATAGAGGTCGTCGCCAAAGCGCCGAAAGCGCGGCGTTTTCACGGAGTAGGCATCGGCGATGCTGCTCCGCCTTTTGCCCCTCGCCAGGGGCACGCCTGCGTCGTCCCCCAGGATCTTCGGCGCGATGAAGATGGCCGCGCGATCCACGAACCCCCCGTCGAGCAGCGCCCCGTGCACCGTCGCGCCCCCCTCGACCAGCAGCCGCACCACGTCCCGGCGCCCCAACTCCCGGAGCACGCGTCGCAGGTCGAGGCCGTGCTTTCTGGCCGGCACGGCGACTAGGGTGGCCCCCGCCCGAGTGAGCCGGACGACCCGGGACTTCGGTGCGTTCGGTGCGTGGAAGATGAGCGGGGCCGCGCCCTTCGGTCCGACCGTCAAGA
>JAFDCW010000809.1 GCA_019312705.1 Deltaproteobacteria bacterium | reverse complement strand
GCCCCGCCGGGGTTGGGTACGCGATCCTTTGCCGTCGACCTAAGTGGCCCCTTTCGCTAGGGTTGCGGTGGGGATGAAGAAGGATCGGAGGACGGAGTTCCGAGTAGGGCTCTTCGTGGCGGTGGCATTGCTCATCGGCGGCACCCTCGCCGTCGTCATCGGCAACCAACAGAACCTCTTCAAGAGGAAGGTCGACCTCCAGACGTACTTCGACCACGTCGACGGCCTGCGCCCCGGCAGCCCGGTACGCATGGCTGGGGTCGAGGTGGGCTTGGTCCACCGAGTGGACCTCGGCGACGACGGCCGCATCCTGGTGACGTTCAACGTCATTGCCGATGCTGCAGCGCTGGTCCGAAACGACAGCGTCGCCTCGATCGGCAACAAGGGGCTGCTCGGCGACAAGCTGCTCGACATATCCGTCGGCGCCGGCGAAGCCGTCGCCCCCGGGGCGACCCTCCTCTCCGAAACCCCCGTCGGTCTGGGCGAGTACCTCAACCGTGCGGGGGACATCATCACCGAGGTCGAAGCGGTCGCCGAGAACGTGCGGCGTGCCACCGAACCTCTCGCCGAGGAGCAGTTCGCCAACGACCTTCGAGAGACGACCCACAACCTGGCCCTCATCACCCGCATGGCCGCCAACGAAGACGGCGCCCTCGCCCATCTCTTGACCAACGAGGAGAACGCCGACCGCATCGACCGGTCCCTCGCCCACGTCGAGACGGCGACCGCCCAGCTCGCGTCCTCCGCCCAGGGCGCGCGCCGCATCATCGCCGAGGTCGAGCGCGGCGACGGCAGCGCCCATGAAATCATCTACGGAGACCAGGGCACGCGATTGGTCACCAACCTGGCGGACGCAACCGGCGAGATAGCAACCCTCTTGCTCGACGTTCGCGAGGGCGACGGCATGGTCCATGAGCTCGTCTATGAAGACGCCGGGGGCGAGCTAATGGCCAACCTCGCGGCCATGAGCGCCGATATGCGGGCCGTGGTCTCGGATATTCGGGAAGGCCGCGGGACTCTCGGCGGCTTTCTCGTCGACCTTTCGATCTACGAAGACGTCAAGTGCCTGGTGGGCAACCTGCAGCGCAACGACATACTGAGAGCCCTGGTGCGCTACTCGATTCGCCAGGACGAGGCTGCGACGGAAACTGAAGTGACCCCCGAATCCCAAGCCCCGGTGAACTGAACTCAGTGCTGATCCTCGGGGGAATGCTGGTTTTCTCGGGCCTGCTCTTCGCCGGCTTCGCCCCCATCGCCCACCTTCGCCAGAAACGCAGCGTTGCCTGGTCCAACGCCGTGGCCGGCCTGGTGAGGTCCCCGATCGCGCCACCCGGGGCCCCGGACACGCTCGTCGCAATCCGGGGCCGGGTAAGGGCCTCGACGCCCCTCGAGGACCCGATCACTTCCCGTGCAGTCGTCTGGTACGAGTGTGAGGTCCGGGTCGGCGACCAGCCCGCGGAAATGGTCCACGACGAGACGGCCTTCGAGGTCCAGGACGAGAGCGGGAGCGTGCGCGTCGAGCCGGCAAACGCCCGCGAAGTGTCCGTCCAGGTCGACGTCTTCGAGCCCGGAGACGACCGCGACCGCGTCGGGGCCTTCCTCACACGCCAGGGCCTCGGAAACCGTGCCGATGTGGGCCTCGAGCACCGCCAAATCACAGTCGGCGACGAACTCGTCGTCGTGGGCCGTTGGCGCGCGAGCGAAGAGCACGGCGCCATGCTCGCGGCAGGTGACGATGCCGACCTCGTGCTCACCACCCACAGCCTCGAAGCCTTCCGCGAACGCGAGGTGGCGTCGGCGAAGAGCGGCGCGGTCGGCGTCGTCATCCTCTCGGTGCTCGGCTTTGCCTGCACCGCCCTCGGCGTCGCTTTCCTGGTGCTGGCCTGGTAGCGCCCCTCAGGGCTGGGACGCCGCACTTCGTTCGCGGGCGGTGATGATCGCCCGCAACGCTTGATGCCCCATGCGTCCCTGATAGTCGTCCGGGAATGTCTCGCCGCCGGTTTCTTCGGGGTCAGGGCCCAGGCGAATGCGGCGGCGCGGGTCGTCCGTGTCGGTGTCGGAGTCGGAACGGCCATCGGGCCGCCGGGTCCCTTCGGCGGCGCCGGACCGCGATGCCGTGGATCGCGCGTCGTCGAGGTGCCCCTCGAGGGACTCTTCTCGAATCTGATACTGCTCCATCGAACCCTCTTCGACGGAGTCCGGAGTGAGCTGATCGACCTCCATGTCTGGCGTTATCCCTCGAGCCTGAATCGAGCGTCCGCTCGGCGTGTAGTAGCGGGCGATGGTGAGCTTCATCGCGCTACCATCGGGCAGCTCGATGATGTTCTGCACCGACCCCTTACCAAACGTGCGCATGCCGACGATGATCGCCCGCTCGTGGTCACGGAGCGCGCCAGCGACGATCTCGGCCGCACTCGCCGAATAGCCGTTGACCAGTATTACCATGGGCCAATCGGGGCGGGTGCCGCTAGAGCTCGCCCGGGCCTCGTGCAGCAGCTGCCCGCCGCGACCGCGGGTCGACACGATGACGCCGTGGTCTAGGAACTCGTCGCTGACCAACACCGCTTCGTTGAGCAGGCCACCGGGGTTGTAGCGCATGTCGAGCAATACACCGCGGATACCGCCATAGGGCTCGGCCTCGGCCGAGGCCGTATCGAGGGCCCGACGGAGTTCCCCGGTGGTGGTTTCCTGGAACGACTTGAGGCGCAGGTAAAGCACGCGGTCCGACAGGAGGCGGGCTTCGACCGCGTCGACCTGGATAAC
>JAFDCW010000134.1 GCA_019312705.1 Deltaproteobacteria bacterium | reverse complement strand
CAGGACCCCGAGGCCGCGCCCCAACCACAGAAGGGCCTCGCGTACGGCTCCCCCGATGTCGATGGCCGCTTCGCCATGGATCGGCAGCGGCTGCTGGCCTCGGACGAGTTCCGCGAGCAGCCGCTGAAGGTCTGGGTCCGGCGGGCCCGGCGGCGCCGAGAGCACGGTCTGGGGCGCAACATCCATCACCACCCAACCGACCCCGTCGACGTACACCTCGGGCCACGCGTGGCTCGCTTGCCCGCTCACCAGGATAGCCGAGCCTCCCTGCCGTGACGCTTCGTCGACCGCGTAGCCGGTCGCAACCCGGGCGGGGACGTCGAGGGTTCGCATGAGATAGGTCGCCGCGTGGGAGAAGTGCACGCAGTACCCCGTCAGGTCTCCGAAGAGAAAGCTTCCGGTGGGGTCTTCGGCATCCGCGTGGCGGCTCCGGAGGCTATAGGTGCCCTCTTCGCTCAGGTATTGGGTAACGCTGAGGGCCCGGGCCACGGGGTCGTCGCGGAGGTCGTCGGGGAGCGCGGTGATGATGCGCTCGGCGAGCTCGCGGTAGCGAGGGTCCGGCGGGGCCTCGGTGTAGTGACGGAGCACTTCGTCGCTCCACGTCGCATCCCCGACGGGCAAGCCCAGCATCGAGATGTGGTCGGCGATGAGCACCGCGCTCCTCGCTCGATACAGCCGCTTGAAGCGCCGCGGGTTGGGGTTTGGCTCCGGGCGGAGTTCGACCGGGGCCTCGAGGGCGAAGGGACGGTTGTGGGTCGCGAGGAGAGCGACGGTGGTCTCGATGGAACCGCGGAAGAAGCTCTCGTCGGGGGCGTCGGTGATCGCCGTGGTCGAGGTCGGAAAGCCGCGCGCAATGTCACGATCCACATCGGCCCGGGTCGCCGCGACGAGGCGGCGTCCGTTGTATTGGCTGAAGGCGCCCTGGCGGAGATAGTAGACACCGGTCGGCGACGAGTAGTCGTCGTGCAGCAAGACGACTCCGACGGGGACGCGATTCTGAGCGTTGTCGTAGTTGTCTCGAAACTCGAGCTGCTCGTTGTTTCGGCGCCCGGCCTGCTCCTGGCGACCCTGCTCCTCGGAACCCTCGTCACCGCGGAGACCAAGACCGCCACCGGTCTCCGGGACGGTCGCCTCGGGCATCAGGCCGACGACGAAGAGACCGAAGACCAGGAGGAGGGCGACCGCGCCGAGGTGAAAGACCCCGCGAACGATGTTGCGCTCGCTCAGAAGCAATAGGACGACGACCGTCGCCGCGAGGCCCCCGATGATCATCAGCGCGATCGTCGGGTCGCTGCCTCCGGCGATGATCGGGTCGGCGATCTCGAAGGGCCGGTTGATCGCCCCGTCCTGGTGGGCAACGACGAGCTGGCCAAAGGCGAGGGCGATGAAGGCAACCTCGATCGCCGACAAGGCCGCCCGGCGCAAGGTCACGGCACGCACTGTCGTAGATAGTACAAAAGCCGCGAGGCTGAACTCGACGGCATCACCGACCCGGAGGGCCTGGCCAGGGCCGAGGAGCTGGGCCGCGATATCGGTCCGCCCCCACAGGTCGCCGATGAACGCGGCCGTCATGAGCCCCAGAACGCCGAAGCCGAGGATCGCGCCGAGGCGCAGCTTGCTCGCGGCGACGAAGCGCGCCGCCAATGCCCCGGTGGCCGCGCCAACCGCGGCGGCGAGCACGGCCTCGGGCACCGTGAGAGGCCACGCAAAGACCGCCGCCGTGACGCCGTGCACGATCATCCGGGCCGCGGTCGCCAGCCAGGGCTCCCGAGCCGTCGCGGAGCCGTCGCCCGGACCGGACGGTTGGCTCGGCATGCGCCCCGGACTCCGGCTCTCCTTGCGCTCACGCGCGCTCACGCGGGAGCCCCCCGCGACTTCGACGGCTTGACCGACCGGACCGCCCGGACCGGCTTCTTGGTCGGTCGCGAACGGCTCCGATGGGCGCCGCCGAGGCGCCGGCCGGTCGGACGATCGTAGACGACGACATCGACGCGCGCGTGACTGAGGGCCCGGCGGGTGGCGTTGAGGACCTTCGCTGACGAGCCCTCGGCGGGGCCCGCCCGGGTGAGAAGTCGGGCGAGGGGCCCGCGGTCCGCGGGCCCGACGAGGCCATCGACGCCGATCACGACGCGCAGTCCTCCCGGACGGCGAGCCGCGAGTTCGTGCACGGCGTCGATCCAGGGCCCCTTGGTCACCGGCCCGAAGACCACGAGGGCCGCGGGGCCCGCGCGCTCGGCGCGCTCGACGAAGGCCGCGAGGCCGGCGCCCTGCCCTGCCCCAGGGACGCCGGGAGAACCGTCGACGGCGGAGCCCACGATGAGGGAAATAGCGTCGGCAACGGTGTCGGCATCGGCGCTCGCGCCATCTGCCCCGAAGACCCAGTCCCGACCGAGGGCGCCGCGCTCGACGGCCACCCGAGCCGCGCCGGCGCTCGCTTCGTCTTGGGCGCCGGCGACGAAGTACGCGGCGGTGCGACGAGCCTTCGACAGGGCGCGCTCGGGAACCCGGACGACGAGCTTCCGCGTGCGCGCAAAGACCTTCCAATGGATGAATCGAGCAGGGTCCCCGGGAGCGTAGCGGCGAAGGTCGGTGCGGTCTCCGTCGTCGATGCCCATCGGGTGGGGAGCGTCGTCACCCCCGGCGAAGGCGGTCAGGGGTTCCATGCGGCCGAGACGCCCCGAATGCGGGCGCACCTCGATCGTGACCGGGTCGTCGACGCGAAACGCGACGCGAGCGAGGCGGAATACGTCCTCGACGACAACCCGCCGCCGGACACCACGATGGCGACCCCGACGCGAAGCCCGGATCCGCTCTTCCCGGCGAAAGAGCTTCTGGACCGGATCGACGGTGAACTCCTCGGGGTGCTCCCACTCCCAGCGCACGGCGACGAGGGGCAGGTACCCGAAGGTCGGCAATACCCACCCGGTCGGCGTGAGGCGCCCCGTCTCCAGGGTGAGCTCGGTCGCGGCGACCAGGCGACGAGCCCGGAAGCGAAGTACGAGAGCAAAAAGCACGACGGAAACGACGGAAATCGCGACCAAACCGAGGCCGGCGGAGCAGGCGACCAGGAGGACCACGTCCATGCGCTGCTTGCCGAGGTATTCGAGCCCCACCCAGAAAACCCCGGCCGCGAGGACCCCGAGAGCCGTCACCGGGATTGGGTCGACGATGCGCCGCGCCCCGCGGCGGACTCTTTGGGCTATGACTGTCAGGGCGGAGCGGCGCATCGGGGCGGGAGGGTGACACCCTTTCTGGGCGATTGTTGGCACAACCCACGCGTTCTCGTAGCATTCCTGTAGAGGAGGGCGCGTTCCCTCCGAATCGCCAAGGGGGCTCTATGACCTGGAAAACGACGTTGGGGCTTATTGCGTTGACGCTCGCCGCAGCCGCTTGCGGCGGAGGTACGGCCTCGTCGACGGGGGACGGGACCGGTCTGGCAGGCCACCCGGAGCCGACGAGTTCGGGCCCGGTAATTCAGTCAGGAGATCGCATGGTGGCCGCCGTAATCGGCAGTGCCGGCGGGACCCTGTCGCTCACCAATGGCTCCCGGGTCGAGATCCCGGCGGGGGCCCTCAGCGAGACCTTCGAGGTGCACCTCTCGGTCGGCACCCAGACCCAGGCGTTCAACAACCGCGACTACGAGCGGCCCCTCGGCCCGACCATCCACCTGCAACCGGCCATGGCGACATCCACCCCGTTCGTCGTCTCGATCCCCGCGGCCAACATCCCCCGGGAGTTCACCGGCGGTGACCTCACCCTCGCCGTCGAGGTCCCCGCGGCCGGCCAGCGAGCCGGCGTCATGGGCGCCACCCAGACCACCTGGTCCCACGTCGATGCGCGGGCCGAGAACGGCCGCTTCGTTGCGGATCTCCCCGATGTCGCGGGCATGCGACTCCAGTTCCTGGTAGCCGAGCCGGAGTAGTCCACGTCTCGGGCGGCGAAACCCGCCGACCTAGCCAAGAGGTCAACGCCCACCGCTCACCGCCGTCGCCGCAGTCTCATCCCGGCCAGGGCGAATAGGCCGAGAGCGAAAGCGACGGCGTGACGCGGCGACGGACTTCGGCTGCCGGCGGCGACGGTGCAGCAGCCACCGGTCTCGAGGACCGGCTCCGGCTGGGCGAGCAACCGGCAGGCGCCGTCCACGCAGCCTTGGCCTGCTTCACAGGTGGCGCCCTCGTCGATGCTGCCGTCGCAGTCGTCGTCCCAACCGTCGCAGGTCTCCTGGGTGGAGGGCCCGATCGCGCCTTCGCAGGTCCCCCAGAAACCGTCGACGCAGGCCTGCGTTCCCTCGACGCAAATCCCGGCGTGCAGGCCGCAGGGGCGGTTGTCGCCGCGCAGGCACGCGCAGCCGGGGTCGACCTCGCCATCGCAGTCGTCGTCGATGCCGTTGCATAGCTCGGCGGCGCCGGGGTTCACCGAGCCATCACTGTCGTCGCAGTCGACGATTGCGCGGTCCAGGGGCGTGCCGGGGACCGTCGGGTCGCTACCGCAGGTGGTGTAGAGGTCGACGTCGAGGTCGAAGTCCTCGTCGACCGCATCGTCACAGTCGTTGTCGTACCCGTCGCAGGTCTCCTCGGTAACGAAACGGGCGATGGCGCTCAAGGCGTCACGCAGGCTCGCGAGGTCGTCGGCCTGGTGATAGCAGCGCGCGGCGCTCGTGGCATCATCGCTGTCCACGTCACAGCCGACGACCGCGGTGCCCCCCGCCACCGCAGAGCGATTGAGGGCGAGGGCATCGACGCCGCGGCCGAAGCCGATGACGTGCACGTACGCGCCGAGCTCGTGCAGAGCCATGACCGACTCGACGGGCCAGAATCGCTGTTCACGAACGCACGCGCCAGAGGTGATGCAGCACTGCTGCCCGTCGGTGACCAGGATGACGTGGCGATCGCGGCCGGTATCGGCGAGGGCCCGTTCGGTCAGCAGCAGATCGAGGGTCTGGCTGGTCGGCGTCCAATTGCCGCCGTGGGGAGGATCGTCGACGGGGAACGCGTCCATCACCTCGGCCGCCGAGTGGGAGTCGACGTCGAGGACGACACCGCCGGGCGCGCAGGAGTCCGCACCGTCGACGGCCGGGAAGAGGGCAACGCCGAAGTCGACGGCGTCGGCGAAACCGGTCGTGAGCTCGTCGACAGCGCGCCGGGCAGCACCCCACTTGCTGTGTCCGCTCGGCAGGAGGCCCGTTCGTGACGCCGCCATGGACGACGACCGGTCGACGACCACCAGGATGCGCGGTGCTTCACACCGGGCCTGGGCCGCGGCCCGCGAGGGCACGATGGGATATAGCGCCGTCGCGACCAGAAGGGCGAGAGCAGGTAAGACGGAAGAAGGGGCAGCCACTGAGGCGGATCGCATGACGAGACTCCATTCGGTGAGTCCGGCGAGGCCCCATTGGGGCCCCATTGCCGGCGATGACACCACCGGCCACTGGAACGGAATTCGCGCCAGGTCGTGGGGTCAGTGGTCCCGGTATCGGGCGGTCCCGCATCCAGTTGCGGATTTTCTCGAGGGGCCCTCGGGTTCGTATCGACGCCGTTCTGGTTACCCCGTTGCCGATTCATGCAGGGGCGGAGACGCCTCGACGCCGCACCGTGTCGAAGGCGAAATCGTCCGTTCCCGGCAGGCACAGCCCTTGCGGTGAGGTATGCTGGATGCAGTTGTCGATGTACCTGACAGGACACCTCAAATACCGATTGGCCGCGCTCCTCGTGCTCACCCCGCTCCTTGGCGGATGCCTGAGCCAGGTCGGCGAGGTCGACGGCGAAGAGATTGCAGCTCGCCGGTCCGAACTGACCGCGACCCAGCGGCGCGCCCGGGCTGGAGACATCCGGGATGCGGCCGCCGCCCGGGGCATGACCGAGGGTTGGCTGCTCGCCGGCATCGCCGACGCCGAGACTCAGATGAGCCACTGTTGGTCCGAGCTGACCTGGGCCTGCCAGGGCCCGACCTCTCCGGATTGTGGCGGCGGACCGATCGTCGCCGGGGCCGGCGATGGACCGTGCTCCCTGCGCGAGGGCGGCCTCGGCATGTTTCAGTTCGATGCGGGCACCTTCGACGACACCCTCGCCCGAGAGGGAAGCCGGATCCTGAGCATCTCGGGCAATACCGACGCGGCGGTCGACTTCGTCGTCAACATGGTGATTGGTTCGACCTACATCTCCGGCGTATCGACGAACGCCGAGGCCATCGCCTGGATGAACGGCGTCGCGACGAACAATTCGCGCCTCGAGCCGTGGGCCCGGACCGTCACCCGCTACTACAATGGCTGCCGCGAGACCGCATCATGTTGGTCGGAGCGGCTCCCGCGCTACCGGCGCTACGCGGTGAACGTGCACGACGAGATGGGCACGACCTTCTGGGATGTCGGCGGTACCCCACCGGTTGCCGACGCCGGTACCGGCGCCGACTCGGGCACGCCGCCGCCCGGGACGTCCACCTACGGCGCCGAGTTCGTCAGCCAGTCCTTCCCGCGGGCGGGGTCGCCCTTCGAACTGGCCCCGGGCGAGGAGCGGCCCGGCTACCTCGAGTTCCGGAACGTCGGCACGAGAACCTGGGGCCCCGGCTTCACCTTCCTCGGCACGGTCGATCCCCGGGACGGCGCGAGCGACTTCTACGGCCCGGACTGGACCGCCCCCCATCGCGCCGCGTCGGTCCCTCGCTCGGTGACTCCGGGCAGTACGGGGCTCTTCGAGTTCACCCTCCGGGCCCCGACCGTCGCGGGTCGGTATCGCCAGTCGTTCAATCTGGTCGAGGAGGGACAGGGGTGGTTCGTCGACCTCGGCACCAGCCCCCGAGACGGGGATGTCACCGTGATCGTCGACGTCATCGAGGGCCTGACCCCGGGCACCGGCGCGGGATCGGACGGCGGCACCGGCCCCATCGTCGACCCGCCCGGCGGGGACGCGGGCATCGCACACCCCGGAGACGGGCACGTGAGCAGTGGCTGCAGCACGACCAACGGCCCTCCGCCCACGAGCTTCGGCCTGGGCCTCCTGATCGCAGCTGCCTTAACAAGAAGGCGCCGCTAGGGCGTCCCCTTTCAACAAGAAGGCGCCTCGACCCCAGTGGCGACGGAGGGTAGGCTCCCGCCGCGATGGCGATCCGGGATCTCGGCTACCGGCCCTACGAGGGCGAACGCCTACCGGCGTCACACAACACGGTGGTTCTGCTCCGCCACGGTCTGACCCGCGCCTGGGGTTCCTGGCTGGTGAAGATCGCCGCGTTCACCGCGTGGGCACCCGCCCTCATCGCAATGTTCTACCTCGGGACGATGACCTGGATCATGCAACAGCAGGCGGGGCAGATGCCTGGCCAGGAGCTGCCCCCGCCCCCCGGGGCCGACTTCGTGAAGGCGCTCTTCGCATGGCAGTTCTGGGGTTTCCTGTCGCTCATCGGGGTCGGTGCGGGGGCCGGGGCGATCGCCGAGGACATCACCTTCAAGGCGTTCTCCTTCTACTTCGCTAAGCCGGTGACGCCTCCGCAGTACCTGGCCGGACGCATCGCCGCCGTCGCCATCTGGTGCTTCGCCCTCACCTTCCTCCCGAGCCTCTTGGTCGTGGGCATGCTCGCGGGTATCTCACCGGAGGAAATGCGCCTCGAGCAAGCGGGGCTCATCCTCCCGGCCCTGCTGCACTCGGTCTTGATCAGCGTGGTCGTCGCGACGGGATCGGTCGGCATGAGCTCACTCTCCGGGAGCCGTGCCCTGACCATGAGCGCCTGGCTCATCGTCCTGGTCATCCCGCAGATCCTGGCGTTGATCGTCGACACGATCGCCGACTGGCCCTGGCTCTACCTGATCTCGATCTACGAGCTGCTCTCCATCGTCGGGGACGCGCTCTTCCGCATCGAACCCACCAACGACCTCCGTTGGTACTACGCCGTGCCACTGCTCGGGATCGTCGTCGCCGGAGCACTGGCCATGGCCTGGCGACGGGTCCGCGGCGTCGAGGTGATCGCGTGAGCGACGAGATCGGCATCCGCGCGATTCGCCTGTCGAAGTGGTACGGCAAGGTCACGGCGCTGCAGGACGTATCCCTGCACCTCGAACCCGGACTCTGGGGTCTGCTCGGCCCGAATGGCTCGGGGAAGACGACCTTCCTCCGGTGCATCGCCGGGCAGCTGAAGCCGAGCCTCGGCGAAGTTCGGGTCTGCGGGGAGCGGCCCTTTGCCAACCCTCGAGCTCTCCGGCGCATCGGGCTCTGCCCCGAAGCCGACGCTCTCTACGACGACCTGACGGGCCTCGAGTTCGTGACCTCTCTGGCCCGTCTCTCGGGCTACGACGCCGACGAAGCGCTGAAACGAGCCCAAGAGTCTCTCGAGAGCTTCGGCCTCGAGGACGTGATGAACCGCAAGATCGGCGGCTACAGCCGAGGCATGCGGCAGCGGGCCAAGCTCGCCCAGTCGGTCGTTCACGAACCCGACGTGCTGCTCCTCGACGAGCCCCTCACC
>JAFDCW010000808.1 GCA_019312705.1 Deltaproteobacteria bacterium | reverse complement strand
CTTGGCTCCACTTGCCGCGGTAGCCCCACGACCTCGCCGACTGCACGGCCGTCTGCCCCTTGTGCGTCGGAGCGAAGCGTCCGACTGCGCGGTCGGGCCTCGGTCCTCCCGGTCGGTCCTCCCGGTCAGCTCTCCCCCTCAGTCCGCCCCCCCGACCGTCCCCCATCAATGGCGAAACTCCAGCCTGCCAGGCTCCTTCGCACTCGGGCCACCCCCGAAGGGGAGCCTGTTCGTACGGATTCGCATCTCGCGCGCGGCGGGGGCGGCCGCCAAAGTTTTCCTCCGATGAAGGCTTCAGGAATTCGTGCGGCCGCCGATGACTTGTATGCCCTCATGGTTCCTCGTGAACCTGGCTCCTCCCGAATCCCCTCTCGGGGGGAGCCTCCTTTTTATCCCGCTGTTCCGATGACGATCGACACCGCCCCGCTGGCACCCGAGTCCGCAGAGTCTGATTCCCCCGAGTCGGCATTCGAGGGAACGACGGAGACATGCCGCGTCCAGGTGATCGCGCAGTGGAACTCGTGGGTGCAGGTCTACAACCCGTCGGACGAGAGTGTGACCTGGGTCGACCTCGGCGAGACGCAGTACGCGCCGGCCTGAGACCGGCAACCGGAGCACTTCGACAGACGGCGCCGAGAAGTTTTCGGATTCCTCGCCCCATCGAAGCGCGCCCGACGGACTCACCTGTGTCGAGGAGCCCTGGCCATTGCCGGTGAGCACAGCGTCCGCGCTCGTCGACGACTTCTTCGATCGCGTCGCCGAGGTGACCGACTCCCTCTCTGACCTCACGGAACGAGAATGGAATCGCCCCCCCCTTGAGTGGTGCGGAGTCACGCGAAACCGCCGGTGAGGAGAGCCCCCACTCTCCAACGAGCAGGACACCGGAATGGCAGGCCTTGAGGAGGGCACCGCCCGGACCTTCGCGCTTCACTCCGACCGCCGCCTCGGCGCGCGCCATGGAAGTAACCCTGAAAGACGAGGCCCCGCGGAGCATTGCTACGCGGGGCCTCCGTTCTTTCGTGGCGACGCTCCCCTCACGTGAGGAGGTCGCGGATCGAGCTCAACGACCAGGTGTCTTCGGCGCTGCCTTCTTCTTGGGCTTCGCCGTCAACTTGCCATACATCTTGCGCTCGGTCGTGATCACAACTGCCACTGCAGTATCTTTCGGTACACCCACGGTGACCGGTCCAGGGGTACCTCATCAGCCGGCGGGGAATTTGCCTTTCTTCAGGCGCTTCCCCGTGTTGGCGTCAGTGAGCTCGAAGCTCGGTACTTTCCCCTTGGGAAGGAACTCGTAGTACTCCTCGCCGTTCTCGCCGTAGATCTTCAGGGCGGGACTGAGCGTCGCCTTGCCTCCGCGCACCGTCGGTGCGGGAGCCTCTGCGACCAGCGGGCCACCCCAGGCGAACTCCACCTCGGCACCTGCTTCGACGGCGATCGGCTTGCGGCGACCGGCGCGCACACGTGCCGTCTCCGACCCGCGCTCGAGGAACGCCGAGTCCAGCGTGTAGTCGCCGGCGGGAACCACCAGGGCCCCCTTGACGTTCGAGAGCTCGAAGGCAACGTCGCGACCCTTCTTGAAGATCGCGTTCGAGACCTTGGCCTTCACGCCCGTGATCTTGCCGAGCTGCAGCGTGCCGGTCTCACCGGTCCACGGGCGCGTCTTGATCTCGGTGCCGTCCTCGGAGACTTCGAGCTCGAAGAGGTCGCCACCGAGGTTCACGATCCGGGAGACGTAGCCGGCTCCGCGGTTGCTGCCGATCACGAGCCCGTCGACGCCGTAGTCGTCGTAGGAGCCGTTGGCGTTGGCATCGATGATGGCGACCTTGAGGCCGTTGATCTTGCCCATCATCGCGCCGGACGTCGTCCAGCTCCACTTGCGTTCGCCGTCGTTGCGGAAGCGCACGCCGTAGTGGAAGACGGTGCCGTCCTCGGTCTTGCCTTTCAGATCAGCGAAGCCCACGGCTCCCTTGATGTCCTCGTCCGGGGTACCGTCGCCGTTCGAGTCGATCTCGAAGCGCATCGGGCCCAGGAGCTCGACCGGGAACTCGACGTTGAAGACGTCGACCTCCGACCCGAGCTTCCGCCACCGCTCCTGCCCGAGGACGTAGTCGAAGTCCTCGATCGCGCGGTGTTTCAGGGTCGACGTGGTCCAGGGACCTTCGTCTTGTGCCGGAACCAGTGCAGCGGAACTGAGTCCGACTGCGACGGCCGCGGCTGCGAGCCCCATGGCGGGGCGAATGGCGTGCATGGTGCCTCCTTCGGCCGTCAGGCCTCGGGGTAATGGGTCTTGCGATGGATGGTTGCGAGAGTGACGCCGGCTGTCCGGCGACCTCGTCAACGTACCCGATCGGCCCCCTCGCGCCTCGGCGGTACCCCCGCTAGCGGACTATTACGAGAGACCAACGCAGGCCGAGACCGGGCCGGTGCGACTCAGACGGCCGCGCGGCGGCGGAAAAGCGTCATGTAGCGCGCCAGACGGCTGGCGAGGCGCCTCGGGTCCCGGAGCTCCCGGAACATGCGCCGGGGCCGCCGGTAGAAGCGCCGGTAGGCCTCGCGGATCTTGGCCTCGATCTCCGCGGCGGTCATGTGCTCGTTGCCCTCGAGGGCCTGGAAGCCTGTCATCGTCGCGTAGTCGAAGTCGCGTGTCCCGCTGAGCATCTCGTACAGCGGCGTGCCGGGGTACGCGGTCACGGCGCAGAACTGGACCTGGTCGGGGTCGAGCCTGTCGACGAGGGCGATGGTCTCGTCGGCCATCTCGGGCG
>JAFDCW010000133.1 GCA_019312705.1 Deltaproteobacteria bacterium | reverse complement strand
CGATTTCGTATCGCTCCGCGAGCACCTCGCCTGGGTGCGCGCCCTTGCCACGGTTCACCGGTGAGCCGGTGACATGGGTCGAAGCTTGTTCGTCCACTATCGCCATCGAATGCCGGTGCTTTTTAGCACAAATGGCCGACTATCGGCCCGTGCTACCGAATCCTCCGGCCCCGCGAGGGGTTTCGTCGAGCTCTTCGGCCTCCTGGATAGAAACCCGGGTGATGGGAGCGACGACGAGCTGAGCCACTCGCTCCCCGGATTCCAGGGTGTATGGCTCATCTCCGAGGTTCACCAGGAGGACCTTGATCTCCCCCCGATAGTCCTCGTCAATCGTACCTGGGGCGTTGATTACGGTGATGCCATGACGGGCGGCGAGGCCCGAACGAGGCCTCACTTGCCCCTCGTGGCCGGGGGGGAGGGCAACGGCGATCCCGGTTGGGACCATCGCCCGGCCCCCCTGAGCCAGGGTGAGCGGCGCATCCAGGCACGCGCTGAGGTCTAGCCCCGCTGCGCCTGAAGTGGCGTAGCGGGGCACCTGAGCGCCCTCAGCGAGGACGCGGACCCGCAGCGTTGGTGCGCCGCTCATCTCAATCAGCTGCGGTCGCGGTCACTACCGCTGTCGCGGTCGCGGCTCCGGTCCCGGTCGCCACCGCGGGGGCTTTCGCCACCACGGTCGCGGCCACGGCTCCGGTCCCGGTCGCCACCGCGGGGGCTTTCGCCACCCCGGTCACGGTCGCGGCCCCGGTCACGGTCGCCACCGCGGGGGCTGTCGCCACCCCGGTCACGGTCGCCACCGCGGGGGCTGTCGCCACCCCGGTCGCGGTCTCCACCGCGGGGGCTGTCGCCACCACTGTCGCGGCCTCGGCTGCGATCGCGATCACCGCGGGGGCTCTCGCCGCCACTGTCGCGGTCTCGGCTGCGATCGCGATCACGGTCGCCACGGGGCTTGTCACCGTCATCTCGGCTGCGCCGACGACGCGGGGCCTCGCGCTCGCGATCCGAGTCTCCGCCGCGGGGACCACGATCCGAGTCTCCGCCGCGGGGACTACGATCCGAGTCTCCGCCACGGGGACTACGATCCGAGTCTTCGCCACGGGGACTACGATCCGAGTCTCCGCCACGGGGACTACGATCCCGGTCTCCGCCACGGGGACCACGATCGCGGTCTCCGCCACGGGGGCCACGATCCCGGTCTCCGCCACGGGGACCACGATCGCGGTCTCCGCCCCGGGGGCCACCACGGCCACCGCGGTCACGGTCTCCGCCTCGGCCACCACGGTCGCTACCGAAGCGTCCACCACGGTCGCCACGGTCACTGCGCTCGCGGGGCGGGGGAGCCACGTAGCCCTCGGGCTTCTCGATCAGCTCCTTGCGGGAGAGCTTGATCTTGCCGTCGCGGTCGATGCTGCTGACGACCACCTCGACCTCGTCGCCGAGGTTCATGTGGTCCTCGACCCGGTCCACATGCTCCCACGCGAAGTCGGAGATGTGCAGCAGGCCGTCCTGCCCCGGGGCGATCTCGATGAAGGCGCCGTAGCGCTCGACGCGCCGAACGGCGCCCTTGTACTTCTTGCCAACCTCGGGCTCGGTCGTGAGGCCTTCGATGATCTCGATGGCCTTGTTGACCGCGTCCTGGTCGTGGTGGGCGATGGAAACCGTGCCGTCGTCGGCGACGTTGATCGCGCAGCCGGTCTGGTCGGTGATGGCCTTGATCATCTTGCCGCCGGGCCCGATGACGAGACGGATCTGATCCGGCTTGACCTTGATGGTGTGGATCTTCGGAGCGTACTTGCTCATCTCCTCGCGGGGACGATCGAGGATCTCGTTCATCTTATCGAGGATGTGCAGCCGGCCGTCGCGGGCCTGCTCGAGCGCCTCTTCCATGATCTTCTGGGACAGGCCCTTGATCTTGATGTCCATCTGGATGGCGGTGATGCCCTTCTCGGTGCCGCAGACCTTGAAGTCCATGTCACCGAGGTGGTCCTCGTCGCCCAAGATGTCGGTCAGGACGGCGTACTCGTCGCCCTCCTTGATGAGGCCCATGGCCACGCCGGCGACCGGCGCCTTGATGGGCACGCCGGCGTCCATCATCGACAGGGCGGCGCCGCAGACGCTCGCCATGGAGGACGAGCCGTTCGACTCGGTGATCTCCGAGACGACGCGGATGGTGTAGGGGAACTCTTCGTGGTCCGGCATCATGCCGGTCAGCGCGCGCTCCGCGAGGTTGCCGTGGCCGATCTCGCGGCGCCCGGGGCCGCGCATGAAGCGCGCCTCACCGACCGAGAAGGGCGGGAAGTTGTAGTGGAGCATGAAGCGCTTCCAGTACGACTCGAGGAGCCCGTCGATCTTCTGCTCGTCGGTCCGCGTCCCGAGGGTCGTGGTGACGATGGCCTGGGTCTCGCCGCGGGTGAAGAGCGTCGAGCCGTGGGTGCGCGGGAGCCAGCCAACCTCGATGTTGATCGGGCGGACCGTCTTGGTGTCTCGACCGTCGACGCGCATGCGATCGAAGAGGATCTGGCTGCGCATCGTCTTCGACTTGAGATCACCGTAGGCGGTCTTGATGTCGGACTTCTGGTCGGGGAACTCGCCCTCGAGCTTGGCGACGACTTCCTTCTTCACAGAATCGAACTTGTCGTAGCGTGCGAACTTCTCGGCGACCTTGCAGCCGTCCTTGATGCCCGAGAGGCCTTCGTCCTCGACGCGGGCGCGAATGTCCGCCTGCACCGTCGGGGGCTCGAACTTCCACTTCGGCTGGCCGATCTCCTCACGGAGCTTTTCGATCAGCGAAAGCATGCCCTGGACGGCTTCCTTGCCGAAGAAGACCGCATCGATGAGGTCGTCTTCGTTCATCTCCTGGGCGCCACCTTCGACCATCACGACCGCGTCGCGGCTGGCCGCGACGAGCAGGTCGCAGTCGGACTCGGCGAGCTCGGCGACGGTGGGGTTGGCGACGAACTTGCCGTCGACGCGGCCGACGCGCACACCGGCAACCGGGCCAGCCCAGGGGATCGGCGAGGCGTGCAGCGCCGCCGAACAACCCGTCATGGCGAGGGTGTCGGAGAGGTTCGAGCCGTCGGCCGAGATGACCGTGGCGATGACCTGGATCTCGTTCCTGTATCCGTCGGGGAAGAGGGGACGGAAGGGGCGGTCGATGAGGCGCGAGGTCAGGACCTCGTTCTCACGGAGTCGACCTTCACGCTTGAAGAAGCCGCCCGGGATTTTACCCGCGGCGTAGGTCTTCTCGACGTAGTCGACGGTGAGCGGCAGGAAGTGCTGGAACGGCTTGGCTTCCTTGGTTCCGCACACCGTGCAGAGCACGACGGTCTCGCCGCAGCGAATGATGATGGAACCTGCCGCCTGCTTGGCGACTCGGCCTGTCTCGATCGAAACGACCTTGTCGCCGATCTTAACGCTCTCTTTGATGATCATGAACTGTCTCCTCCGGACCCCTTGGCCCGGCTCGGAAAAAATGGCAGCCCACGAACGATCGCAATGTGCGCTCGGTCCTCGACGGGGTACTTCGATACAACGCGCTCCCGAAGGAGCCCGTCGAAGATCAAACCCGCGCCGCGTGCGTTCGCTTGCTGCCAGGGTGACGAACGGAGCACCAGCCCCGCCCGTCGAAGGACGGGAGCCCTACTTACGGATCCCGAGAGATTGAATGATGTTGGCGTAACGAACGACGTTCTTGCCGCGCACGTAGTCGAGCAGACGACGACGCTGGCTGACGAGCTTGAGAAGCCCGCGACGCGAGTGGTGGTCCTTCTTGTGCGTCTTGAAGTGCTCGGTGAGGTAGATGATGCGCTCGGTGAGGAGGGCGATCTGCACCTCCGGGGAGCCCGTGTCGCTCTCGTGCGTACGGAAGGACTCGACGATTTCGCGCTTGCGGTCTTGAAGAAGGGCCATGCTTGGCAACTCGCTGCGGGCACCCACGCGCCCGGAATGAAAGGTTTTTCCTTGAAAGGGACGCGGAGTATGTCCGCGCGTTTGGGGGGCGTCAAGCGGCGAGCAGTCCCCGAATCACGTCTTGAAATTATTGATGAATTTTGCCAATGCGCGCCGCACGAGAACGAGTCGTTCAGAGGGCGAGGCGTAGCAGAAGCAGGCCGCGCGTCGCGTTGGTCGTGTAGCCGTATACGAGCAATCGACCGGCGCGGTCGACCAGCAGAGCCTGAAATGCGTCGTCGCCGGCGAGCGCGCGGTCATAGAGGTACAGCGATGAGGGGTAGGGTGCTCCGTCCGAGTCGAGCGTGAGGAGAAACCCGGCTTCGTCTCCTCCTGTCAAGACCGCTAGGCCTCCGCAGCGGTCGTCGGTGCCGCTGACGTCCTGGGATGCGATCCCCGCGGAGCCAAAACTCGGGTCCCGCGACCCGTCGGCGAGGTGCCGTGCAACCGCACAATCAAAGCCTGTGGCACCGCGATGTGCGCTGCCCACGAATAGAAAACGCCCGTCAGGGAGCGCGATGCTGGTTCCGAATTCGTCGCCCCCGCTGAAGTCCGAGGCCACAAAGCCTCCACTCCCGAAGCTGGTATCGACGGTTCCGTTCGCATCGAGGCGCGCTGCCCAGAAATCGTAGTCGCCCAGGTCGCCCTGGCCGCCGATGAGATAGCGGCCCGAGGCGGCGAGGGCGAGGCCGTTGGCGGTGGTGAAGCTTGCGCCGGGGCCGGGCACGTTGACCCAGCCGACGCCTCCGAACGACGTGTCGAGGCTGCCGTCTCTGAGCATGCGAAAAACCTGGGCTTCGGTTTCGTCACGCTCACCTGCTCCGACGATTCGACCATCGGCGAGCACCTCGATCGAGTGGGCCTCCTCGGGTGCACCTGTGTCCAACCGCGCGATTCCGCCGATGCCGAAGGACGGGTCGAGCTGCCCGGTAGCCGAGAAGCGGACCACCGCGTAGTCGCTGTTCGCGGCGGTGCCCGCTTGGGCGAGCACGACCAGTCGACCATCGGGCAACTCGACCATCGGATCGAAGCCGATGAGGACGTTCGCAACGCGGTCGATGTCCAGGATTACGTCCCCCCCGTCGTTCCAGAGCCTGTCTCGGCACAGCCGCGTGGTGCAAAGCCGGGGACGTGCCGAGTCGGTGGGCATCGCGTCGGCGTCGGCGGCGTCGGCCGCGTCCATGGCCGCATCGGCCGCATCACCGACACCTACGTCGGCGGCGTCCATCATCGCATCACCGCCGCCGCTATCGGCGTCACCGGCGGCGTCGTAGCCGAGGCGCCCACAGCCGAGAAGCGATGCTGCCAGAACGATGACTGCGGTGCCGAGGCGTGCCAAGGTCCCATGAGCATAGCCCCCACGATGGTCCGGGCGTCCGATGGGCGGCGCAATTTCCGCCCAGAGGGGTCTTTCCGAAGGGAACTGTGGGGGCTAGAGCTTGCGGCCGGCGAAGCTGACGTGACGGCTCAGTCGGTGCCGCCTCCGATGAGCAGGAGGAGAGCCCGGGCGCCTTTGCTGCGCGTGCTCGGGGCCCAGCGCAGGTCGTCGGGGTCGTCGCCGAGGTCACCGTCCGCATCGTCGATTGCGTCACTCACGGCGTCGACGAGCGCGTCGCCCTTGAGCTCGGCGAGGTGGGTGAGCACACCGCGGTACGTGTCGAGGATGTCCTTGGCGCCGAGGCAGTCGCTCGCTGCGTTCCAGAGTGCCTCCGAGGCCCGGCGGGGGTCGCTGAGCTCGCAGATATCCGAGACGTCGACATCGGGCTCGTCCGCGGCGAGGCGCCGAAGCATGTTGTCGAGTACTGCCACGCGCTGGACGTAGGCGGCTTCTGCGCCGAGTTCAATCTGTACCTCGTTGATGAGCGAAGCGTCGAGGACGGCGTCGGCGGGCAGGTCCTGGCCGTCGATTTGCTCCGCCGAGAGCGCCGTCCATTGGCGGTGGCTGAGGTATTCGCTGAAGTCCATCGTATCGATGATGAAGTTGCCGGTTGAGCGCCAACTCTGGGGCACGTAGTGCCTCCGGGCCGCGTCGAAGGCGATAGCCCGGGCAGCGCTCCCGGCGGCTTCAATCTGCCGGCGCACGATCTGAAAGTGCTCGAGCTCGAGCTGTGCCCCGAGGTCCCGCCAGTCACTCTCATCGTCGAAGTCGTTGAAGCGCCTGAAGTGGCGCCGGTAGGGGTGGCCGTTGTCGCCCTGAGCGGCCTCGGCGTAGGCGTTGAACTCTTCGCGGAGCGCGACGTGGTCCGGGTTCGCCGGGTCGCTCATCGAGTCTCCGTAGAACGCCCGGAACTCGTCGACGGCGTGCTGGGTGACGATGCTGCCCTCGAGATTCCAGGCCGTGCGGTCGGCTTCGGGGAGCGACTCGATGTGGCGGATTTTGACCCATGCCACAAACGCCGAGAATCGGTTTTCGTCCCGCGTTCCATCGCGAGCGTCGGTGAGCTCGCGGAGGAGGTGCTCGTTGTTGGCGTCCAGGATGTCGCCAATCGCGTGCAGGCGCTCGCTGATCTCGTCGGCGCGCTCGGCGGTCGCCACGACGCTGTCGCGGGTAATCTCGTCCGGGTAGATCTCGAGGCCGCGCTCGGGGATCGAGGCCAAGGCGTCGTCGATGTCGGCGCGCAGCGCAGCGACGGCGGGCATGCCGCTCGCATCTGCGGCATCGAGATAGGCGCCGAGCTCGACCAGGCGGGCACGGCCATGCTCGTAGAGGCGCTCGAGGTCGTCTACGCGCGCCTCGTTGTAGTGAAAGCGACTACGCACGCTCTGGACGTGGGCCTGGGGGAGTAGCGCCAGGGCACCCGCGAACTCGACGCCGCGGGTCGGGTCGGTCGGGTCGACGGCGCTCACATCGGTCAGCGCGCCCTCGTCGGCGAGGCGGGCGTATGCAGCGCGAAGGGGCGGCGCCACGAAGTTCGAGTCGCTCCAGGGCAAGATTCCGGTGCGCATGTGGGCATCCATTTCGGCCGCCCAGCCGAGCTGCGCTGCGTCGGCATTGCAGCCCCAGGCGTTGGTGCGCACGTCGATCTTGAAGACTTCCTTGATGCCGCTTACCGGGTCTACTCGGGCCGAGCCGAGCTTGGCGGCCACCAGGAGACGACGGATGCAGCCCGGGGAGTCCCACCGAATGCGACCTCGCACGGACACGTCGTTCATGAGCCCGGCGAAGTCGCGGGTGTCGTAGTAGGTGTCGGTCATCACGTCGGTACCGAGGTTGAGCTCCCGGCCCAGCTCGCGATAGACGCGCTGGCCCCTATCGTCGATGTCCTCGTCGAGCTCGTACCGGCCCCACTCGATGGTGAGTGGAATCAGGGGGTAGGCCTCCCGCGCCCGGTGGTGTTCCGCGGTCCACGGCATCTCGTTGGCAGGCAGGCCGTAGGAGAAAGACTCCATCAGGCGGGCTCGGCGCAGCTCTTCGAAGCCGTCGTCGGATTCCATCACGGCGTGCAACTGGGCGCCGGTCATCCCGCGCAGCGCCATCGCGACCTCGATCTCCGAGCTCTCGCGGTTCCATCCCCGGGCGCCCTCGAGGGGCGAATCGGCGTGCAGGAAATCGGGCGACGGGGTCTCGCCGGTCCAGTCGACGCTCTCGGTCCACCGCGCCTCGCACGACGCGTCGAGTCCTTCGACGAAGCGCCGAACGCGGCGCTCACTGATGTCGAGATCGCCGTCCAGCATCTCGCCGAGGCCGACGATGGGCTCGTCGTCCCAGGTCCCCAATTCTTCATCCCGGCCAGCGCGGTGGTCGAGGATGCGCCTCGCAACCCGGCGCGAGTCGAGGGCTTCTTCGAGGGCGTCCCGGCCCGTCCTCGAGTCGTTGAGGAACGACAACGCCGCCGCGGTCAGGCAGGGCCCGTAGCCGAGGTCGTCGAGGGTGGCGTCGCCGAGGTTGTCCCGCGAGGACGAGAGTCCGCTCTCGGGGTCACTCGGCAGGGCGGCGCATGCCGCCAGAAGGACTACCGGGATGACGAGGGGAGCTACCAACCAGTTTGGGCGTTGCCACTGCATGCCCCCTGTACGGCACCGGGCACCACAAATTCCCCACAATTGCCTACATCTCTGCTCTTGATGCCCCGGGAGCCATTTCCCTCGCCCGAAAACTTTGTGATTCCGGCCCGACCGGCAATCGTGGCTGCATGCACCACGGCTGCGACGTCTGTGAAAACTTCCGCCCCGCTGCGAACCTGCGCAAGCGCACCCTCACCCCCGTCCTCTTTAGTGAGATCGCCGTCGTCCTCTGCGACATGCATCGTCGCATCGCCCAGCGCTCTGGGGTCACCACCTTCGAGGGCCTTCGCGAGCTCTACGGCGAGTCGGACGGGCGTCGGTCCTACCTTGCCCGGCGGACACGCGCTCCGGCAGCCCCGCTTCCCGAGGGTGACCGCCGGCAGACCGGTCGCCGAGCGACCGACCTCTGAGCCAGGCACCGGGCCGATCGGTCGCGCAAACCTTGCCCTTCGGGGCGGGTTCAGCGCCGGAGTCTGCGCAATTTAGGGCGGTTCCGAGTCGGC
>JAFDCW010000807.1 GCA_019312705.1 Deltaproteobacteria bacterium | reverse complement strand
CGCGCTCGAGGGCGTCGATGCTTCCGTCGAGCGTGTAGGGCACCGTCGCCACCTCTTTCAATTCCTCGGGGCTGAGGGAGTAGATGTCCTTGTCGAGGGGATCCCCGGCCGGGGTCTTCTTTTGGATCCCGTCGAGGCCGGCGAGCATCATGGCAGAGAACGCGAGGTACGGATTGCCCGACGAATCGGGGAACCGCGCTTCGATCCGGCGCGCCTTCGGCGACGGCGAGTACATCGGGATGCGAACCGCAGCGGAACGATTTCGCGAGCTGTAGGCGAGGTTGATCGGCGCTTCGTATCCGGGCACGAGACGCCGGTAGCTATTGAGGGTCGGGTTCGTCAACGCGCACAGCGACGGCGCATGCTTGAGCAGGCCGCCGATGTAGTTGAGGCCCGCGTCGCTCATCCCGGCGTATCCATCACCGGCGAAGAGGGGCTTCCCGTCCTTCCACAACGACTGGTGGCAGTGCATGCCGCTGCCGTTGTCGCCGTAGATGGGCTTCGGCATGAAGGTCGCCGTCTTCCCGTAATTGTAGGCGACGTTGCGGACGACGTACTTGAACCACATCAGCTGGTCGGCACAGGCGACGAGGCTGTTGAACTTCATCCCGATTTCGCACTGACCCGCGGTCGCGACCTCGTGGTGGCTGACCTCGACCTCGTAGCCAAGGCCGATGAGGATTTGCGAAATGTCGGTGCGCAGATCCATCAAGGAGTCGGTCGGCATCAGAGGGAAATAGCCGCCCTTGTGCCGCACCTTGTAGCCGAGGTTGGGGCCCTCATCGGAACCCGTGTTCCAGGCGCCCTCGATGGAGTCGACCGCGTAGAACGAGCCTTCTGGGCTCGAATGAAACTTCACATCATCAAAGACGAAGAACTCGGCCTCGGGGCCGATGTAGCAAGTGTCGGCAACGCCGGTCTGCAAGAGGTACGACTCGGCCTTCTGGGCGAGGTAGCGCGGGTCCCGGGAGTACGGCTCCTTGGTGATCGGGTCGACGATGTTGCAGATGAGCGCCATCGTCGGGTGCTTCGTGAACGGGTCCATCTTGGCCGTCGTCGCGTCCGGCACGATGAGCATGTCCGACGCATTGATCGGCTGGAACCCACGGATGGACGAGCCATCGAATCCAAAGCCATCCTCGAAGGACGACTCCTCGAGGCGCTGGATGGGAACGGTGGTGTGCTGCCACACCCCAGGCAGGTCGATGAAGCGCAGGTCGACCATCTTGGCCCCTTGCGCTTTGGCGAACTCGAGTACGTCTTTCGGATCTCGGATTTCGGTCATCAGCTTTCTCCTCAGATGGCGTCGTCGCCGCGCTCGCCAGTACGAATCCTGATCGCCTCCTCCACGGGGGAGACGAATATCTTTCCGTCGCCGATCCGGCCGGTCTTCGCGGCCCTCTCGATGGCATCGATGACCTGGCCGGCGATGGCCTCGGCGACGACCACTTCGACCTTCACCTTCGGCACGAAATCCACGACGTAGGCAGAGCCGCGGTAGACCTCGCGCTTTCCGCCGGTCCGCCCGAAGCCTTTGACCTCGGTGACCGTCATGCCCTGGACACCGAGCTCACCGAGGGCTTCTTTCACCTCGTCGAGCTTGAACGGCTTGATGATGGCCTCGACCTTCTTCATGAGCGCGGTCTAGCGGCGCTATGTTTCGGGGACATTTCGCCTGCGTAAATAGGGCGCAGAAGTCGGCGGCCGAAGGGTTATGCTCCGGCCCTTCTCGAGGAGAACTGCATGCGTTCGCTCGTCGTCACCATCGTCGGCCCCGACCAGGAGGGCATCGTCGAGTCACTCAGCTCTGCCGTCGCCAAACACGGAGCGACCTGGGTCGAGAGCCGGATGGCCCTCCTCGCCGGGCAATTCGCCGGGATCTTCCACGCCTCGGTCCCCGACGATCAGGCCGAAGGACTCTCGACTTCCCTGAAAGCCTGCGAGGGCCGGGGCCTCTCCGTCGTCATCCAAGACGTGGCCACCGAGACGGGCCGGCAGGAGCACCGTCTCGCCCGCCTCGACCTCGTCGGAGGGGACCGGACGGGCATCGTCGCCGCTGTTTCCCGAGCCCTCCTCAACGTCGGCGTCAACGTCGTCGAGTTGGAGACAGAGTGCCTCGGAGCCCCCTGGTCCGGTGGCACGCTTTTCAAAGCCACGGCGATCCTGGAGGTGCCCGAGGACTCGAGTCTCAGGTCCATCCAGGAGGTCCTCGAAGCCCTCGCCGGCGACCTGATGGTCGAGATCGAGTTCGCGGCGGCCGACGACTGAAGGCCCTCGTGGCCGCCATGCTACCGTCCGGCGCCATGCCCAAGCGCGAACGATACCTCTTCGTCTGCCAGAACGAACGTGCCCCCGACAACCCGAAGGGGTGCTGCAAACGCGAGGACGCAAAGGCGATTCGGGACCAGCTCAAGGTGGGCATGGTGAAGCGCCACATGCACAAGAAGATTCGCGTGCTCGAGTCGAGTTGCCTCGATCTCTGCTGGATGGCACCGGCCATCGCCGTGATGCCGGGCGGGGTGTTCTACGGGAAGGTGAAGCTCGCCGACGTCCCCGAGATCCTCGACAGCCTCGAAGCAGGCACTCTCGTCGATCGCCTCATCGTGCCAGACCACCTCTTCGACGACCCGGCCCGGGGCACCAAGGGCACGCCGTCGAAGTCCACGCCGACGCCGAACGGCGCCTGAGAACGAGTGAACAACAGCGTCGACAGCGAGGCGTCCCTCGCGTGATGGAGGGGGTCTCCAGGCCGGGCGCAGGCGCCCCTC
>JAFDCW010000806.1 GCA_019312705.1 Deltaproteobacteria bacterium | reverse complement strand
CCCTCGAACTCCACCGTCGCCTCGGTGCGCTTGCCCACCGGGTCGAAGGGCACGAAGCGCGACATGGTGGCGCCCCGGACCGCATCGCCCATGCCCGCCGCGTCCAATGCCGCAAAGAGGGGTACCTCGAGGGGGTCGGCGTTTTCTTCTCGACTCGCGAGGGCCGCGAATCGAACGACGTCGGAGGGGCTGTGGCCGTCGCTGGCGACGGGATCCCCGAGGGCCATCTCGTTCTTGGTGAGGGTGCCCGTCTTGTCGCTGCATAGGACATCGACTCCGGCGAGCTCTTCGATTGCGACCAGCCTGCTGACGATGGCTTTGTGGCGCGCCAGGTTCACGGCGCCGACGGCCATCGTCACCGAGAGCACTGCGGGCAGCGCCACCGGGACCGACGCCACCATCAAGACTAGACAGAAGCGGAGGATCTCCAGCCACGGGTCGTGGCGGAGGAGCGCCGCGACCAGCACGAGCAAGACGAGGGCCAAGGCCACCACGATCAAGAAATTGCCGACCTGAATGACGGCCTTCTGGAAGTGGCTTCGCTCTTGTTGCTCTGCCCGGGCGACCAGCGCGACCGTCTTGCCGAAGTACGTCCCGAGGCCGGTCTTGCGGACGGTCCCCAGCATCTCTCCCATCTTCACGACGGCGTTGGCGTAAGCATCATCGCCCGCGGTCTTGGACACGGGCATCGACTCGCCCGTGAGGGCTGATAGATCGAGCTGGAGGAAACCGGCGCCGGTGAGGCATAAATCGGCCGGGACCATGTCCCCGAGCCTGACCTTCACGACGTCCCCAGGGACGAGCTCGCGGGCAGGAATCGATGCCCAGTGGCCTTCTCGACGGACCAGCGCGTTGCGGGCCAGCTTGCCCTTGAGGACCTCGAGGGCGCTCAAGGCCTTGGCCTCCTGCCGGAAATCGATGAAGACGTTGACGAAGAGGAGCACGCAGATCACCGCGAAGTCCTCCCACTTCTGTACCGCGGCCGAGAGCACGGCTGCGATCTCGATCATCCAAGGGATCGGGCCCCAGAAACGACGCGCGAGACGCTTCCAGGCGGGGTCGGGCTCGTCGGGGATCTCGTTGTAGCCGTGCTCCCGGCGAGATGCCTCCACCTGCGGCCGAGTCAGCCCGACGGGGGCGCGTTCCCGCGCCTTGAAGTCCGGTTCGTTCATTGGCTCGGTGGGTTTCATCATGACCTGCGAGGCGGGCGACATGATCCCGAAGTTCGGCCGCCGCCTTCGTTCCTCGTGGCCTCGGGGGTTCAGTGAAGAGATGTGCGCCGGATGCGGGCAATCAACCGCCTTGCTCCTGGTGAAGGTAGTCGACAGAGACTCCACGGGGTGTACCTCGAGAGTGACGCCGGGGAACGGTGCGACGATGGCGCCAACGGCGACGCCGGAGACGGGTGCCGAGACGACTGCACGTTCGCCTGTGAAGCAGGCGTCGACTGTCTCCTGTTGGTCGCCTGCGGATCGGGCGAAAACGACGCCGACCCGATCGAAGCGAATCCGAGCCCCGAACCCCCGCCCCGGCGCCTGACCCTCGAGGTTCAGGGGTTCGACCTCCGAGGCGCGGACGAAGCCGTGCGGGACGAGGAAGCCCCCGCGGAAGGCGAACCCGAGGGGACCCCGGCGGAAGCTGGGCCGGAAGGCGCCGAGGTCACCTTCGGCTACTGGCGAGGAGGCTCGCCCTTCGAAGGCCCTGCGAGCGTGGTCTTCGAGAGCTTCGACGACAGAGTCCTCGTGGGCCACGCGCACGACGTGAGCATTCCGGGCTCGGGGCTGGCCAACGGCCAAGAGCGGCTCCTGACCAACTTCCAGTTCCGAGCGGCCCTCCCAGCCGATTGATTTGCCCGACGCCTGCCGCGCCGGCCCTTGCTCACCGGGTCAAAGCGGGCTAACCCCGCGGCGATGGCCAAAAAGCCGAAACCCGCCGCTAAGGACCCAAACAAGGCCCTTGCCGAAATGGAACGGCCCCAGGTCCGCTGGAAGACCGTGGCTCTATTTGGCCTGGGTTTCGTGGTCTTCTGGGCCCTCGCAATCGGCATGATGCCGTGGACCGGGTATTGGGGCCTCGGCGTGGCCGGGGTGCTGAGCCTCGTCGCTGCAGGCTTCGCCATCTACATGTGGCGTCTCACGAAGAAGAGCCAGGGCATCGTCGACATCCTCAAGTCGGCCACCGACGCCGAAGGCCGCAAGGCGGCCCTCGAGCAGCTCGACGAGAAGCTCGAAAAAGGCGACGCCATGGCGGCCCTCGCGAAGGCTCAGCTCGTCGCTCAGGAAAAGCCCGGCGACGCGATCAAGGTCCTCGAAGGGGTGAACATCGACAAGGCCCCAGCTGCCATCCGCGACGACGTTCGGGCGAACCTCGGGCTGCTCTACCTCATGCACGGCCGCGCCAAGGATGCGCGGCCCCTCGCCGACGCCATCACCTTTCAGAATCAGCCCCAGCCCAAGGCCAAGGCCATGTACGCGGCGGTGGTCGCCGAAGCCTTCGCCCGGACCGGGAAGGCCCCGGAGGCGAAGAACCTCCTCGAGACCTATCCCGCCACTGACCCCGCCTATGGTGAGGTCGGCGCGATGCTCTACCGGGCCCAAGTCTACACCTTCATGGCGACGAAGAACCGCGGCCTCGCCAAGAAGGCGATGGAGGCCCTCGGCGGGATGGACCCCAACATGGTCGCCGCCTTCGTCGGCAAAGGGAACAAGCCTGAGATTCAGAAGATGGCTAAGCAGGTGATTCAGGGCCTGGGCATGATGCCGAAGCAGAAG
>JAFDCW010000805.1 GCA_019312705.1 Deltaproteobacteria bacterium | reverse complement strand
GTGTCGCCTCCTCCGCCGCAGGCAAGGAGGGAGGTCGCGAGGATCGAGAGCAGGAGTGTCTTGTTCATGAAGTGTCCTTTTTCAGTCGTTGGGACTGGTTCAGTCGTTGGGACTGGCCGAAGTGCAACGCTTGTACCAGCAACAAAGCCAATGATCACCTCATGACTGAAGCGATCGTTGCTCAATCGAGCGTTGGTTGCGCGGGCAACCCAACGAGCCGCGGCGAGCGTGTACCATCCCGGGCCCCGGAGCCGAAGACTTCGCTACCCTCGCCGACCCGTCGCGCGACTGACGCACCGCGTGTGAACACCGCGCGGCTAGGGTCCATCTCTTGTGGAAGGGCCAGGAACCCCTTGCGGGCCCGATCGGCTACTCGAGCTTCCGCAAGAGCGACATTTTGTCCCATGATTTCATTGACCTTCGGGTGGCACGAAGCGTGCGGGGCACGCTTCCGATCGGGAGATGGACATGGCGAACGCACAAGAATCCGACAATCAGATTCGCGCGAGGATCGCTTCGCCGATGATTCTCGTCCTGGGCATTTCGGGCCTCCTGCTTTCTGCCTGTGCGGCCCCCACCGGCACCGAGAACCCGGCCGACGCCGACATCGACTTCGGCATCGGCAGCAAGGCCGACGAGGGCGGCTGCGACCGTGCGAGCGACCTCTGCTGGACCAGCGCCGACGCCGACACGATGCGCCTGCTCATGCGCCTGGAGAACGACGTTCTCCTCCAAGAGGGGCACATGCCCACAGCCCTCGGCACCATCGTGGGCCTCGCCCGGCAGGTCGAACACAAGCTCGACGACCAGGAGCTCGAGCAGCTCACGCGCCTTGATGCGACGGTCGCTGCGCTTCCGCGCGACATGGCGTCGGAGGACGCGGTCGGCGTATTGGCCGACATGCAAGCGAGCGTGCTCAGCCGCGTCAAGGCCACGCACTATGCCGCCTTCATGGTGCCCATCGGCCGCCGCGCCGAGCGTGACCTCGCCGGGGGCGCGGATGACCCCACCGATACCGGCGCAGACGACGGTGCCGACAGCGACAACCCGTTCTACACGGTGGGCATGCAGGAGAGCTTGCGGCTGCTCCGCGATAACGGCGCCCTCGGCAAGTCCTACGCCTGGATGCTCGAAGCGAGTGGAGTCCTCGAGCGCGACTACACCGTCGTCAACGCGAACAACTTCGGCACTTATGACGCCGACCACGACGTGATCATCCCCCTCGGCATGTCCCGCGACGAGCAGGTCGACCGCATCGTCAACCACTACAAGTGGGCCGCGGCCCAGGTCGGCGTGGTCGCCGGCGCCGAGGCGCTCATCCCCATCGCCGGCGTGCCCATCAGCATCGCCCACGAGACCTACGCGCTCTTCCGATTGCACGCCCAGATGGCTTTCGAGATCGCCGCGGTCCATGGGTGGGACATCCGTGAGGGTCGCAACCTCTTCACCGTTTCCCTGATGGTGATGACCGTCGGCGCCATCACCGAGGTCGCCGACGTCTTCGCGGCGAACGCCATCCTGCCGATCGTGGCGCGCACCCTCGCCTCCCGCCTCGGGGTGACCCTGCCCCTGCACCAGCTCGAGCGCGACCTCGCCCAGCGCTCGGTCACGATGCTCCTGCGCATCTTCTCCCGCAAGTCTCAGCAGAAGCTGGCGGGGGCGGCCCTGCGCCAAGGCGTCCGCGGGATCTCCTCGCAGCTCCTCGGCTACGCGACCCTCGGCCTCGCCGTCTTCGCGTCCGGGGCCCTCGACTACGCCGCAACGGTCGCCGTGGGCCGCCACGTGGAGACCATCGCGAAGCGCTGGTTCGGCGACATGATGATGGACGGGACGAGCTACCTGGCCGGCCCTTCCCCCCGGGACTGCATGTTCAAGGCCTTCGATGCGATGATCTGGGCCGATGGCACGCTCGCCGAGCGCGAAAAGAACCTCTTCATGGCCATGATGAACAAGCCCTACCGGACCGACGAGAGCACCTGGCTGCACCTCGCTCCGACGGAGCGCATCCGCCACTCCCGAAACCTCGCCGCGGCAAGGGACCAGACCGACACGATGCGCGACGCCCTGACCTGCGCCGAGAACGAGTTCCAACGCACGATGCCGAGGCACCGCATGGCGCTGCTCGCTCATCTCTACGCCATGGCCAACGTCGACACCGAAGAACACCCCGAAGAGCGCGCCTTCTACGACCGCCTCACCGCACAGATCGACGGCCACGGCTGGTTCGACGGAAGTGAGCTGGACATCGACCAGCTGCAGTATGTCGAGCGCTCGGTCTACGTGAGCATCTACCCCGGCGTGATCGAGGTCGGATCCGAGCACAGCGAAGCGGTCGCGGCCATCCTCCCCGAAGAGGTCATGCCGTTCCTCGCGACGCCCGGCGTCGAGGTCTCCCGAGACTTCCGCTGCGGCTACGAAGGCGTCTGCTGGTAAACGGACCGTCGCTCAAGCGTCGACGAGGCCAACGAGTTGGCGAAGGGCCGCGAGGCTGGTCAGGTCGCCTTCGAGTTCGGGAAGGACGACCGCCGAGGCGCCCTCGGGTAGCTCCCCGGCGAACTCGGCGGCGCGCCCCTGGGCGGCGCGCGCCTCTCGAGAGAGAGTGCGGCGCAAGCTCTCGAGCGCTTCGAGCGTCTTCTGGGTCCCCGGATTCATCGAATCGATACCCGCGGGAAAGAGGCGCTGCATGCGTTCGGCCGCTCTCTCCTCGACGGGGGCCACCGGCGCGGCAAGCACGCCCGGCTCCGGCGGGTAGCTTCGGTTCAGGACGACGAG
>JAFDCW010000004.1 GCA_019312705.1 Deltaproteobacteria bacterium | reverse complement strand
GCGTGCAAGGATCGCGCCCGGCGCTTCGAGACGGCGTGTATCGAGGCGGGCTTCACCCCGCTGCCGCTCGGCCTCGGCGAAGGCGGCGTGGCCGTCGACTGAGGCGCTGCCCCGGGGGAGGGGCCTGCGGCGGCGACGCTTTTGCGGCATCATGTACGCGTGGTTCGCCGTCTCGTCTTCGCGTCTGTACTCTGCCTTGCCGGCGCATGCGGCCTCGTCCTCGAGGTCGATCCGCCGAGCGCCAGGGATGCTTCAGGGCCGCGGGACGCCGGTCGAGGGGATGGGGGTCGGGTCGATTCGAACCCTTGCGCTGCGGAACCCGAAAGATGCAATGCCGTCGACGACGACTGTGACGGTCGGGTAGACGAGGACTTCGATCTGCTCGCCGACCCCCAGAACTGCGGGGGCTGCGACGTCACATGTCCGTCCGAGGGCGGGGCGCCGTCCTGCGGCGAGGGGTCTTGCAAGATCGAATGCAGCGCCGCCCGGGCCGACTGCGACTCGGACCCGACCAACGGCTGTGAGACCAACTTCGCGCTTCCTGGAACGTGCGGCGCTTGCGATGTCGACTGTACGGAGAGCGGGCCCCCACTCTGCAGCCCCGAGGATGGGAGCTTCGTCTGCACGTCCACTTGCCCCGACGGGCTCGACAGCTGCGGCGGCGCCTGCGCAGATCTCGGGGCCGACATCGATCACTGCGGCGCGTGCGACACGCCGTGTTTCCGCGACCCCCACGGCAGTCTCGCATGTCAGTCGGGCGCCTGCGCCGTCATCGACTGCGGTGACAACCGGCAAAACTGCAACGGCGATGCGGCCGACGGATGTGAGGCCCGCCTCGGGACCCGCACCGACTGCCTGGCCTGCGGCGATACCTGCGCCGCGGGTCAGCGCTGTGCACGATTGGGGTGTGAGACCGAACCGATCTGCGAGCCTCCAATGACTTGCGAGCCATCGATGACGGCCGGTTGCACGTACACCTGTGGCACGGACGTCGTGCAGTGCGATGACACCGGCGCGTGCGACTGCAGGCACGCCAGCGGCACAGTATCAGGATGCGCACTCGTACGCCCCGCGACGGGTTGCTCCTCCTGCTTCGAGGCTTTCGCCGCGGGCTGTTGCACCGCGCCTTGAACCGACGTTTGAGGTATCGTCCGGCGGTGCTGGTCCAAGGCTACCTCGGGGCCCTCGTCTTCGGCGGGGCCCTGCTCGCGGCATCGCTGCTCGTGGGGCGCCGCGGGCCGACGCGCATGCGCAGCCTGCGGTTTTCGGGTTTCGTGCTCGCGTTCTTTGGCCTGGCCTCGGTGGCCATGCGCGCTGGGGGCGCGACCGACGACGGCATCGTCATCGGCGTCGGTGCGGCGGTGGGGCTCGCCTCGGGGTTTTCCATCGTCGCCCTCGGACGTCGCCGGACGGCTCCGTGACTGACGACTCGGCGACCGGGGGCCTCTCCCTCGAGGTTCGCCAGGAGTCGTGGCCGATCCGAGGCGGCTTCCGCATCGCCCGAGGCCGCAAAGAGAGCGCGGTGGTCGTCGTCGTCACCGCCCGGCGAGGTAGACCCGAGGCCGACATCACCGGCCGGTCCAGGGACGCCGTGGGTCGCGGCGAAGCCGTGCCCTACGCGCGCTACGGAGAGAGCGTCGACGGTGTCATGAGCGCGATACGAGGCCTCGACGTCCGCGGCCTCGACCGTCGGTCCCTCGGCGAGAGGCTGCCCGCCGGGGCCGCCCGGGCCGCCGTCGATTGCGCGCTACTCGAACTAGAAGCCCGAGCCGCGGGCAAGAGCGCTTGGGAAGTGCTCGGGGTGTTGCCCCCGAGGCCCGTCGCGACGATGCGCACGGTCAGCGTCGACTCCCCGGGGGCGGTGGGCGAGGCCGCGTTGGCCCTCGCCGCCGATCTGCCCGAGGGTCCCCTCAAGCTCAAGCTCGCCGGGGATGACCTCGACCTCGACCGCGTCGCAGCAGCCCGGCGGGCCGCCCCAAGCGCCTGGCTGCTCGTCGACCCAAACGAGGCGTGGACCGTCGAACGCCTTCGTCGCGACGGCCCCGCCCTCGCCGCCCTCGGGGTCGCGATGATCGAGCAGCCGGTGCCGGCGGCGGCCGACGACGGCCTCGCGGGGCTCACCATCGAGGGCCTCACCATCGTCGCCGACGAGGCGGTGCATACGCGCGCCGACCTCGACCGTTGCGCGGAGCGCTACGGCGCGATCAACGTCAAGATCGACAAGGCCGGGGGGGTAACAGAGGCCCTCGCCCTCTGCCGGGAGGCTCGGGAACGCGGCCTCGGGGTCATGGTCGGCTGCATGGTGTGCACCTCCCTCGCGATAGCCCCTGCCTTCCTCCTGGCCGCCGAGGCCGAGGCGTTCGATCTCGATGGGGCCCTCTTGCTCGAAGAAGACCGGCCCGGGGGAGGGATCATGCGAGCAGGCCTCCTCGAGCCCCCGACGCTCTGGGGCTATGACGCTTTGCGCTCTGCTGCCCGCCGCGGTAGCTAGGCCGCGACATGGCATCCGAAAAGAGCGCCGCAGCTGCGAATCCGTCCGACGCTCTTTCGGGGTTGGCGACCGGCCAATACCCACCGGTCGATACGACGGCCGCTCAGCTGACTGTGCGCGCGGTCGTGACGGGCATGATCCTCGGCGGCGTGCTCTCGCTCTGCAACGTCTACAGCGGCCTCCTGATCGGCTGGGGCTTCAACATGTCGATCACCGCGGCACTGCTCGGCTTCGGCTTCTGGCAGAGCCTGCATCTGGTTCTGAACTCGAAGGAGTTCGGCATCCTCGAGAACAACATCAACCAGACGGCGGCGTCTTCGGCGGCGTCCATCTCGTCGGCGGGCCTCGTCGCCCCGATCCCCGCCCTCACCATGCTCACCGGCTACCAGTTCACCTGGGGCGTGCTCGCGGTCTGGACCTTCATCATCACCCTCTGCGGCATCGTCGTCGCCATCGGCCTCCGGCGACAGATGCTGATCGTCGACGCGCTTCCTTTCCCGAACGGCATCGCGACTGCCGAGACGGTGAAGCGCATGTACGCCCGGGGAAGTGAAGCGATGGCTCAGGTGAAGATGCTGCTCGGCGGGGCCTCGGTCGCCGCGGTCGTGAAGCTCCTGGTCACCCTCATCCCCATCCCGAAAGCCGCGATGCCCGGCGCCTTCGCCGCCACCGGCGCCGCCGCCCAAGCTGGCGCTCGGACCATCACTCTCAAGAACCTCACCTTCGCCCTCGACCCCTCGATGTTGCTCGCGGCGGTGGGCGCGATCATCGGCATGCGCGCCGCGGCATCGATGCTGCTGGGCGCGGTCATCTCCTGGGGCCTGCTCGGCCCATGGGTCCTCAGCCTCGGCTGGGCCGCGATCGGCACCAACGCCGAAGGTGCCGTCCTCGTCGACGCCCCTTGGTACGGCACGACGATGAAGTGGCTGCTCTGGCCCGGGGTCTCCATGATGGTGAGCGCGTCGCTGACCAGCTTCGCGTTCTCGTGGCGGTCGGTGCTCGCCGCGATCCGCGGAACGGGCGGGGACGCCGACGAGACGGGCCCGGGCGATGCCCACAATGGCAACGAGACCGACGAAGTGCCGCGCAGCTACTTCCTCGCCGGCCTCGGCATCGTCCTCGTCGCCGCCACGGCGGCCCAGATGGCCTTCTTCGGCATCACTTGGTGGACGGCGATCTTCGGCGTGCTCATGACCTTCCTCCTGGCAATCGTCGCGGCGCGTGTTGCCGGCGAGACCGGCGTCACGCCGGTCGGCGCCATGGGCAAGGTCACCCAGCTGACCTTCGGGCTCATCTCCCCAGGGGACGCCACCTCGAACCTCATGGCCGCCAACGTGACCGGCGGGGCTGCCAGCCAGTGCGCCGACCTTCTCCACGACATGAAGACCGGCTTGATGATCGGCGCGTCCCCGCGCCTCCAGAGCTTTGCCCAGGTCTTCGGGGCGCTGTCGGGCGCCCTCGTCGGGTGCTGGGCCTACCTGCTGATCATCCCCGACCCCCAGACCATGCTGCTCACCGAGGAGTGGCCCGCGCCGGCCGTCGCCGCTTGGAAGGCCGTCGCGGAGATCTTCATGTCCGGCATCGACGCCATGCCCGAAGGCGCCATCAACGCCATCTTCATCGCCGGGGCCGCGGGCATCGCTTTGGCCATCGCCGAAAAGACGCTGCCCAAGAAGTTCGCCCAGTGGACCCCGAGCCCCGCCGCCATGGGCCTCGCCTTCGTCATCCCCGCCTGGAACTCGATGAGCATGTTCTTCGGGGCGGTCGTGGCGCTCCTGGTGACGAAGTACGCCGAGACATGGTCCGAGCGTTTCCTCATCGTCCTGGCTTCGGGGCTGATCGCCGGCGAATCCCTCACCGGGGTCGGCATCGCCATCCAGAAGGTCATCGCCAACGTCGCCGGCTGAGTTCCCACGGGGCTCTCCGAGGCGGCTCTCCATTCAGCACACCTTCGTAGTACCCTCGCGCCCATGGCGGCGGGGCTCGGCGATCTCGAAGGACAGGTCCTCGGCGGCCGGTATCGGCTCGACAAGAAGATCGGCCAGGGCGGCATGGGCGCCGTCTATTCGGCGATGCAGACCAGCCTGGGCCGCCAGGTGGCGGTCAAGGTGCTCCTGCCCATGCTCTCGGGCGACGCGTCCCTGGTGGCGCGCTTCCGCGTGGAAGCGGAGCGGTCGGGGCACCTGAATCATCCGCACATCGTGCAAATCCTCGACTTCGGCAAAGAAGACAACGGCTCGGTGTGGATCGCCATGGAGCTACTCGAGGGCGAGCCCCTCACGGACCGGATCGCCCGAGGGCCCCTGTCCGAAGCCGACACCGTACGCTTCACGAAGGAGGGCCTCGCCGCCCTCGAGGCAGCCCACGCGGCGCGCCTCGTTCATCGGGACCTCAAGCCCGACAACATCTTTCTCACCAAGGCGGCCGGCGTCGGCGAGCAGGTGAAGATCCTCGACTTCGGCATCGCCAAGCTGCTCGATGGAGACTCGGCCGCGAAGCTCACGGCGACGGGACTGGTGATCGGCACCCCCCTCTACATGTCGTCAGAACAAGCCCGGGGCGACGACCTCGACGAACGCTCGGACCTCTACTCCCTCGGCGCGGTGATGTACGAGTGCCTCACCGGGGAGCCCCCGTTCACCGGTCGCAACTACAACGCGCTGCTCGTCGCGGTCCTCACCCAGACCGCGCGGCCCATCACCGAGCTGCGACCCGACCTGTCGCCGGAGCTCGCCGCCGTCGTGATGCGGGCCCTCGAGAAGGACAAGGACGACCGCTTCGCGTCCGCCGGGGAGATGAGCGCCGCCCTCGATGCGTTCACCCCGAAGACCGAGACCCCTGCGCCGAACGCGGAGATGAGCATGGCGGCGACGATGGCGACGCCTGGCGACGGGGTGGCCTTGCCCGCCCCGGGGGCCTCCGCGGCAGCCCAGTCACCGGTCCGATCGACGAATCAAGCAGCCGAATACGTGCCGGCCCATGGCGCCACGGAGGCGGCGCCGGTGAGCCAGGGCCCGGGGCCAGGCCCAGAGACCGAACCCATGCAGGCGCCAAAACGCGCTCGGCGGCGCCATGGTTGGCTCATCCCGGCGATGGTGGCGGTCTCACTGCTGGCGGGGATCACCGGGACCGCTACGTTCATGCAGACCGCCGACGCGCCGATGGATACGGCGGTCGCGGTGGCCGATCCTGCGGCGGCGATGGTGCCGGTCACGCCGGTCGTACCGATGCCGGCAGCGACCCTCGGCGCGGCTGCGCCCGACGAGCCAGCGGCCTCTCCCAGAGGCCAGCTGGCGATCGCCCCGTCCGGAGCTGAAGCGCCGGGACACGGCACGGCGGCGGACCCGAACGCGGCATTGGGTGAGACCCCAGATGGGGAAGACGCGGCGGATCGACGCACTGCAAAGCGGCCGGCGATGCGCCGGAGACCCAACGTCTCGATTCGAGTCAGCGGCGGTGCGTACCCCGGGTACCCCGAACGTCGGCAACGACTCTACACCTCCGCACCCTGGGGCGAGTGTTGGCCTCGGAACCTCCCTTTTCCCGACGTGAACCGGGGGCTCACGATAGAGGCGCAGGCAAGCGTCGACGGCTCCCTGAGCAATTTCTCGGTCGTTGGCACCAACAACTATCCAACCGTCGCGACCTGTCTCATGGACAAGCTCCGGGGCGCCTCGGTAGGCCCGTCGGACCGGGGCGAAGCGAACACCGTGCGGGTCTCCTTTGGGTTGTACGAGATCCGTCGCTGACCCGAGACCCTCTCTACCTCACTTGAGCAAGCCGCTGCGCGCGACCCGGTCGACGATCGCCGCAAAGCCCGCCGGCAACGCCCGCTTGAGGCGCCAGTACATGCGCCCGTCGCGCATCGGCACCGAATAGAGCTGGCCTCGGTGCACCGCCGCGAGGGCCGCTCGGGCGACGTCGGGAGCCTGGACCTTCGAGGCGTCCATCATTTTATTGGCGACTCGCTTCGCGCCGACATCGTGCACCCCGCGCATGTTTTCGAGGATGTTTGTCCGGAAGAAGGTCGGACAGAGGGCGGTGACGTGCACGCCGTGCACCCGAAGCTCCCCGTAGAGGGTCTCGGAGAGCGCGATCACCCCCGCCTTGGTGACGTTGTAGGGGCCCATGTCCGGGAGCGCGAGCAAGCCCGCCGACGACGCGACGTTGATGATGTAGCCCCGGCCCCGGCGCTTCATGCCTGGCACGAAGGCGTAGCATCCATAGATGACGCCCCAGAGGTTGATGTCGACGCAGTACCGCCAGTCGTCGAGGTCGAGCTGGTCGAAGGGCCCCGCAACGCCGACGCCCGCGTTGTTGACCAAGAGGTCCACCGGGCCAAACCAGTCGGCAGCCTCCCGGGCGATTTCCTGCATGCGCTCCTCGGAGCGCACATCTGCTTCGAAGAACCGGGCCTCGCCCCCGGCGCTCTGGACGAGGCGCACGGTCTCCGCCGCGCCCTCGGCGTCGATGTCGGTCAGGAGCACCTTCCCCCCGCGGCGCCCCAGCTCTTCCGAGAACGCCCGGCCGAGGCCGCTGGCCCCGCCCGTCACCACCGCCGTCGCTCCCTCGAACTCCATCGCCGGCCCCCTTTTCGGTCGGCCCAGATAACGCCGCCAACGCCGCATCTTGACCCGGCCGGGGCCGGGTGCCACACCGGTTCGTGACCGGCGATCTATATACCAAGCGCCTCGACGAGGCGATCGCCCTCGCGACCGATGCGTTTCGCACCAAGGTGCGCAAGGGCAGCGGCATCCCCTACTTGACCCACCTCTTGCAGGTGATGGTCTTCGTCGCCGAACACGACGGTGACGAAGACCAGATGATCGCGGCGGTCCTCCACGACTACCTCGAGGACATCCACGGCGCCGAGGCCTCGGACCTCGAAGCCCGCTTTGGGCCTCGGGTGCGGCGCATGGTCGAGGCCCTCTCGGACGCCACCAGCCAACCGAAGCCGCCGTGGGAAGAGCGCAAACGCGCCTACCTCTTAGCTCTCCGGGAAGAGCCCGCGGAGGTCAAACTCATCAGCGTCGCCGACAAGCTGCACAATGCTCTCTCCATCCGCCGGGATTTCGCGCGCACGGGAGTGGCGGTCTTCGAGCGCTTCAGCGCGAGCCAGAGCCAGACCCTCTGGTACTACGAGAGCGTGGTCGTGGCCCTCGGCGAGGGATGGAAACACCCGCTCCTCGACGTGCTTCGGGCTGAGGTGGCCGGCATGGTGGCGGAAAGCAACGCGGCAGGTTGAGCACGGGCGGATGGCGCCCCATACTCCGCCCCATGCGGCACCATTCCCTTTCTTCCCTTGCGATTCGGCTCTCTTCGGTCTTCTTCCTCTCGGCGATAGCCTCGGCCGCTGGCGCCGGCTGCGGCGATGACGCGATGCCCACCGACGGGGGTGCCGACGCCGACGTCGACACGGGCCCGGGCCCCGTCACCTGTCGCATCCCCGACCTGCGCTTCACTCTGACTGAGCTCGGAACAACCGTCGGGAGCACGCGTAATACCTACGCCGAACTTTCCGTCGACCGAGTCTGCGACGACCTCACCGTCGAGCTCACTTCGTCAGACCCGGCCGTGGCGACCGTGCCCGCGACCCTCGCCTTCCCCGCAAACGTGAGCCGGGCCTATTTCGATGTGACCCCGGTAACCGTCGGCACGACGACCATCACGGCGACCGTCACCATCGAAGGCATGGAAAAGACCGACAGCTTCGAGGTGCAGGTCGTCGATGCGGCCCTGCCGCCCTGCGACGGAGAGGCGAGCGGCAATGTGAGCCCTGGCGGCGACGTCACCGTCGCTACCGGCTCCCTCACCGGATCTGGCGTCGTCGTCCCCGAAGGCGCATCCCGCGATGACAGCTACCACGTCGACGCCTTCGACGTGACCATCGGGTGCGCCACGGATCAAATCCCGGCGGGCTACCTCGCCCTCGGCCCGGCGGTCGAGTTTGGCCCAGGGCACCTGCGATTCGGCCGCGAACTGCCGATGACAATCCCCATCCACGCTGCGCTCCTGCCGGACGGGGCCAACCGCGGCCACGTCGAGATGAGCTACACGGGACCGGGGGTGACGACCCCGCGGATCGTCCCAATCGCAGTGGTCGCCATCCCAAGCGGCGCCAGCGGGCTCTTCCGCTTCGAGGCTCCGCGCCTCGGCACCTACCAGGCGGTAGTTCGCGAGACGGCCGGGACGACGCGCCCGCGAGAGTTCATGTACCGGGGGATCCTCGGGGCCTCGATGGGCGCCATCGGCACCGGCGTCATCGCCTACCGGAACCCAGAGCGCTTCGACTTTGCGGCTCCCCTCGGGGCAGCGTGGGACTGGGCGTACCTCACCGACTACATGATCAATCAGCACATGGGCGGGTTCTGCACCGACGGCGAGCGCACAGCGGACCCGGGGAGCTGCAACGCCGCGAGCGCGAGCCGTACGCCGCCGACGAAGTGGATGCACGAGGTATCTCAGGACTACGAGCACTGGTGGTACGACGAGAACATCGGCGGCCTGGGCCACGGCTCGGCCTTCGACCGGCGGGAATATACGAACATCTTCACCGACATCGCGATGATGTACGGCAACCCGAACACCGACGCGACGGCCGATGGCTCAGCGCCCAACATACTGCCCCCGGGCATCCCCGACTCGGAGCGCATGCGCAGCAACGCCGAGCGCTGCGCGACCCCGGTTGTCATCCCCCCCTACGACGGAAGCACGGGCACGGGCTTCTTCGATGACGAGTACAACCCCGAGGGCCTCTACCCGGTGATCTCGTTCTGCGACGGGGCTGAGGTCTCGGTCGACGGCGAGCGCGACCTCGGCGTTTGGGACCCCGACGGCAGCAACGACTATCCGATGGGCGTCGGCGTCGCCGTCGACGTGAACGCCAACGGAATCCGCGACCCCGGCGAACCCGTCATTCGTAACTTCCGCGAAGCCTTCGAAGACTGCGGCATCGACCGTCTCTGCGACCCGGCCGAAGCCGGCTACGACGCGGTCACCAACCCCGACCCTGCGGGGGACGACTACGACTATCAGTACAACCCGACGGGAACCGAAGGGAACTTCCTCCGCGATGGAGCCCGCTGCGACGCGGGCGACGGCGAGACCTTCGTCGACAACGGCCTCGATGGGCTCCCCGGCACGGCCCAGCTCACCGCCGGGGGCTTCGACAACGGCGAAGGCGACGGCTGCTGGACCACCACCCATGGCCTCGCCCGGCTGATCGACCGCGGACCGAAGCACATCGTGCTCAATGCCGAAGAGACCGAATTGCGGGACCTCGACGTCTTCGGCGACGGCGGCATCCGCGACCTCTTCATGGCAGGGCCGGCAGCCAACCACTCGTTCAGCGCCTTCCCCGCCCGAGGCATGCCCCTCCGCTACCACAACGGCTATACGCCGTTCCACCTCGACGGGCGGGCGAACGAGGCCGAGAACTTCATCTTCACGGAGATCGACTGGGTGTCCACGGGGCAGAACGTGCTCGTTCGCTACGGCGACCCGGACGCGAGCCCGGGGCGCATCGGCATCGGCGACGGGGCCCACGTGGGCGCCACCGACCAGGTGATCAACCGCGTGCTCGCCCCGATGGTGTGGATGAGTCAGCGGTGGCCTGACGGAGACCGGCGCCGCGTCGACGATCGCCTGTGCCGCGACAGCGCCCCGGGCTGCGACAACCCCAACCAGATCCTCCTCGACTTCACCGCACCGACGACCGGACGCAGCGGACCGGTGAGCATCATCTTGCCCCCGGGCTACTACGACGACGAATACGCCGACATCGACTACCCGGTCATCTACTTCCTGCACGGCTATGGCATGGACCCGACGCAGTTGGTCGACGTCGCCGTCTTGACCTGGAACTTCATGATCGCGCCGACGATCCCCGAGGCGCAGCGCATGCAGAAGATGATCTTCGTCTTCCCGGACGGAGAGTGCTCCGGCGCGGAGTGCGTGAAGGGCACGTTCTACACCAACGCCCCGGAGGGCACGCCCGAGGGCGCTCAGATGGAGACGTTCCTCCTCGACCTGATGGATCACGTCGACGCGACGTTCCGGACACGGGCGCCTCAGACCGTCGACGTCGTCCAGTAGAACAGGGGGTCTCTGTGTTCTCCCCGCCATCTTCACCTTCTTCGCCTTCTTCGCCCTCCGGCGGCCGCACCTACGAGCTGCTCTCCCCCGCCGGGGTGGGGGGCATGGCCACGGTCTGGATGGCGCGCATGCATGGCCAGGGCGACTTCTCTCGGACCGTCGCGATCAAGCGGCTCTTGCCCATGGTCGCCGAAGACGACGAGACCGTGCGCATGTTCGCCGAGGAGGCCCGGGTCACTTCCGAGCTAAACCACCCGAACATCGTGCAGGTCTACGACTTCGTTCGGGACGAGGCAGGCCGGGGGCTGATCGTGATGGAGTGGGTCGATGGCCTCGACCTCGGCCGGCTCATCCGCGCCCACGCTCGCACCGGGCGCATGATCCCGTGGCCCCTGGTGACCGCCATCGGTATCGAACTCCTCCGTGGCCTCGGGGCGGCACATCGCCGGGTCGATGCTCACGGAAACCGGGCGGCGGTCATCCACCGGGACATCACGCCAGCCAATGTGCTGCTCTCGGCGTCGGGCGCGATCAAACTCACCGACTTCGGCATGTCTCGGGCGATGGACCGGGCGACGATCACCGCTCCCGGGACACTCAAAGGCAAGATGCCGTATATGGCCCCGGAGTACCTCGGGGTCGGCGAGGCGTCCGAGCGCACCGACCTCTGGTCGGTCGGTGCGGTGCTCTTCGAGGCCTTCACCCTCGAACCCCTCCGCAACGAAACTGCGCCGACGAAGATCTTCGGCATGGCCAGCCGTCAGGCGCCTTCGGTGCACGAGACCCGCGACGACGTGCCGGAACGCCTCAGCGAGATCATCGCCGAGGTGCTCTCGGTCAATCCCGCGGCCCGCCCCGAATCGGCCCGAGAGTTGGTTGTCGCCCTGAGTGCCGTGCTGCGCGAGTACGACGGCCCCGCCGACGAGGTGCCCCTCGCGGAGCTGGTTCGAGCGGCTCGCGACTGACGATTCGCGGCTACTCCATCGAAGGCGCTTGGGCCTTCGAGAAGATCATCAGACGGTCTTCGGCGAGCAACCAGACCCGGTCCTGAGCATCCACCTCGACGTCGACGAGCTGGTTCGTCGGCAGCCCCGTCTCTTCGGTGAGGCGATGCCACGCCGATCCGTCGTTGTAGGCGAGGCCATTGCGCCCCGCCGCCCAGACGTTGCCCTCGCTGTCGAGGGCGATCGACGTCGGCCGGGACTGTTGCACCACCTCGGGTAGGCGAAACTCGAAGGTCGTGTTTTCGTAGTAGCCCAGGCCTTCGGCCGCCGCGAGCCAGACTCGGCCGAGGTCGGCGACGGCGACGTCGCTCACCACTTCGCCGCGCACACCGCGCGATTCACCGAAGACGACGGCCTGGCCATTGCCCGCCCGGATGGCCCCGAAGAGGCTCGGAAACCATGCGTACCCGGGCATGCCGAGGTCGATGTTCTCGACTTCGTCGGGCATCTGGAGGGCGCCGGGGGTCGTCGCGGGATCTGCCGCGCGGTGGTGGTAGAGGATGTCCCCTTCTTCACCGAAGACTGCGATGCCGCGCAGCCGCGGGGACTCGCCCATCTCGTTGACGACACGAAGCCCGGCCCAAACCTCGCGCTCATCGGTCATCGCGAAAAACTCGATCGAGGTCAGCGGCGGACTCACCTCGAGCTGGCGCTCCATCTGCTGCGTCCATCCCTCACCGGTCACCCGATAGAGCCGGACGAGACCCGGCTGGCCGGTGACCAGGGTCAGGACGTAGGCGCCGTCGGGGCCGTTGGCGATGCATTGGATCTCGACGCCTTCGGGCGCGGTCACCCGGTCGAGACGATCGCCCCGATACACGGCGAGGGCCCGATCCCGGCCGAGCACCCAGGTGTTCCGGGAAGCGTCGACGGCGATCTGGAGATCGCGCGCAGGCACGAGATCCCGACTCTGGAGGGAGGAGCTGAAGCCCGAAGGGTTGAGTTTCTTCACGCCGCGATTGCGGTCGGCGAGGAAGAGCTCGTCGCCGATGCCCTCGGCCCAATACGTATTGGCGGGCATGTCGAGGGTGACGGGGCGAATGCCGAAGGGGGGCGCCTCGATGGTCGGGCGACCCTCGGGGACTGGGCCGAGGTGGGTCGCGTCCCGGGCGACGTCCTCGGGGGGCTCCTGTCCGGCCGCGGGAGGGTCGATCTCGTCGGGGCTGAGTACCCGGGCGCCGTAGCTGCGCACGCCGCGAAGCTCCGAAGCAGAGAGGGCCGTGAGACGAATCGCACCGGGACTGACCTGGGGTTCGATGGCAAAGGCGTGGCCCGGGGTGATCAAGAGGTAGTCATCGCCGCGCCGGGTGAGGGCGACCGCCGGGGCCTCGAGGTCCACCGTGTAGCCGTACCAGCGCTCACCATCCCAGTAGCCAATCTGAGAGCTGGTGGGACCTTGGAGCAGCGCGAGGATCTCGCCGGGGCGCACGGGAACGATGGAGCGCACGTACCCCTCGGGAATGCCGCGATCGATCCCGTGCTCACGAATGACCTCGCCATCGACGAAGAGGAGGCCACGGATCGTTCCCACCCAGAGACCGCCCTCGGGGGTCTCGACCATGGTCGTGATGGCGGCCGCTTCGCCGATGCGGACCCAAGCGTCGTCCACGAATCGGGCGAGGCCTTCGGTCCCGCCAGCCCAGAGGGTGCCGTCGGCCGCGAGCACGATGGCGTTGATGCGGCCGACCGGAGGCGAGTCCGCCCACGCGGCGACCGTGCCCTCACCGTCGACCTTCACGATGCCCCCGGCGGTGGCGACGATGGCCATGCCGTTTTCGTCCACGACCACGTCGCGCACGTCATCGCTCGGCAGACCGCGGGCGACGGTGACCCGCTCCGTGCCTTCCCCGCCGGCGGGGTAGTGAAGCAGCAAGCCGAGATCGGTCGCGACGTAGACCCGGTCCGAACTCATCGCGACGCCGCGCACGGTGTCGAGGTCGGACACGGTCTCGATAGCGTGGTGACCGCCGCCGACTGCGATCGTGGAAGCACCGGCACCGGAGACCGAGAGCCCCGCGGGGCCACAGGCCGATAGGGTCAGGCCCAGAATGACTGGAAAGAACCGGGCGGGGGCGGACGACGGGGCGACGGAACGAAACATGGCCATGGGCGTAGCCCCGGCGGGACCTGAGTGTCAATCGAGGCGAATCAATCGGGGTCGGTTTCGGGCGGCATCTGGGCCACGAGGCTCTCCATGGCCAAGTCCGTTCCCTCTGCTTTTCTCGCCTCAGCGCGGCGCTTCGAGGTGAAGAGCCGGAGACCGCGTTTCGTCACTGCGCCGACGGCCGGGGCCCCCGCGGCACGGAATTCGGGGCTCGGCCCGGAATCATCGCTCACCTCGGGCCCCTCGCCCGCTCGCCGCGCCCTGGATTCGGCCGCCCGGAGGTCGAAATCGGCCTGCCAGGATTCGAAGGACGGGAAGCGGTTCCGGTAGCTCGGGTCGGCCTGGTCGTCGAGGATGTGGCGCACGACCTGGTCCCGGTCGACGAAGACCGGCGTGAGCTCTCCTGGGTCGTAGCCGCCGCCCCGGTCGAAGAGCCCGCCGCAGATGAGGCGCAGAGAACAGGCGCCGCACCCCTCGGTATACACGTGCTCCCAGTCCCGCTGGCGCACGGTCTGCTTGGCGTCGAGGAAATGCACGATGCGTTCCTCGCCTTTGACGATCTTGCGCGTCTCGGTGCTCGCCCAGGAAAACTCGCCCATGTAGCAGAGCGGCACCTTCTCGACGCGAAAGGAGCGACCACTCTTGTGCAGGAGCCTGAGCGCCCGGGCGAGGCTCAGCTCGAAGTCCGCGAGGCGGGGCGTGAAGCGCGCCTGGTTGACCTCCGCCCGGCCCATCGACGGGTCGAGATTGTTCCATACGAAGTGCCGGATGAAAGGGCGCTCGGCGATGTGGTGGCGGATCGTCTCGTCGAGGTGGTCGGCGTTCAGGCGATTGATGACGCAGTTGACGTTGACTTCGATACCGCAACGGTCCGCGTTCTCCATCGCACGGAGGGCCCGCGGCAGCGTGTCCTTCGTACCCCGGAGGGCCTCCTCCACGTCGGGGCGCGTCGAGTAGACGCTCACGTGCACCAAAGAGAGCCCGGCGTCCGCCATCTCACGACAAAATTCGAGGTCCGCCAGGCGGTGCCCGTTGGTGATCATGCGCACGTGCAACCCCTCTGCCCGGGCATAGGCCGTGATGCGCGGAAGCTCCGGATGCAGCGTCGGCTCGCCCCCGGTCAGGATGATCCCGAAGTACCCCCGGGCGACGAAGTCGTCGACGAGCACGCGCATCGAGTCGAAGTCGTGGGTGTAGGGCGTCGAGGGATTCGAACAGAACCCACAGAAGTGGTTGCAGTGCCGAACGACCTGAATGTAGCCAATGTTCGCCAACGGCTGAGGATAGCGCGTTGACGGCGGGTAGGCCTCTCGCAAGCAATCAAACTGTCTACATGCCCGTTGCGACGCCGCGGATGGCGAGGAGGATGCCGAGCATGGAACGCATCTCGCCGTAGAGGACGGGCAGGTCTTGGATGAGGTGCCGGAACCCGGCGGAGCCCGTGTGCGCGTAGAGGCCGGTGAGCCATAGCTTGGCGTCTACCGACGGCGGCAATGCGTCGATGATCTTCTGGGCCTGGGTGTAAGGGATCACGTCGTCGTCGCGGCCGTGGATCACTCGAACCGGGCACCGGAGGGTACTGAGGTGGGGGCGCGGGTCGAGGTAGTCCCAGTCGTGGCCGGCGCGCTCGAGGATGGAGGCGCCGAGCTCAGCGCCCCCCGGGGCCGCGTGGCAGCCCATGAGGTAGAGTTCCCGTTGCTCCTCCGGGAGCTCTTCGGCGATGCGTCGGGCGACGGCTTCGAAGCGGGCTGGCTCTTTCATCTCGGGGCGGCCCCAGGTCTCGTGGATGAAGCGTTGCCAGGCCGAGTCGAGGGGCCCCCGGTCGTCGGGAACGCCTTCCAGGTAATCCATGCCGTTGAGGAAGAGCGCCGGTCGATTCAAGGGGTCGTGTTCGAGGTCCTCGCCTCCGAGCAGACAGAAGCGGATCGTGTCTTTGAAGTTCGCGTAGCCGCCAAACGTGCAAAGGCCGCCGACACGGTGCGCATAGGCCGGGTCCGCCGCGAGGCGCAGGGCCGGCATCGAGCCATAGGAGATGCTGAAGACCCCCGGGGGCCTCGGGGGCCGGTCTGCGAGGGCTTCGAGGTAATCGAAGGCGCGCCGGGTATCGTCGATCAACGTGGGGACCACCCGGAGGACGGCGAAGTCCGGGAGGAAGGGTGCCAGCACGACGACGCCACTCGCCGCCACGATGCGCGCGAAGCGGTCCATGCGTGGGTCGTCGGCGCCGAGGTAGTGCAGGCCTTGGACCATCAGGAGCGAGCCCTCGGGCGCGCGCCGGGTCGGGCGATAGATTCGCGCCCGCATCGGCCGGGACGCCGATGGGCTGGGCGGCACCGAGACCTCTTCGATGGCGACGCCCGGGGGGACCCCTTCGTCGTGGGTCCAGGGGCCGAGCCAATAGGCGAGGCCCAGGTGAGCGCGAACGCTCATCGCCCGCCCGGGAGCGGGGCGCTCGTGAGTCCGGGGTTTGCCCAGGGGTGCCGCGGCGCGTCGAGGGCGGCAAAGTAGCAACCGACGAAGGTGCGCAGACCGGGCCGGGTGAGCGAAGCGGCGGCGTGCCAGAGGCACTGGTCGAGGGCGACGAGAGTGCCGGCCCGGGGGCGCAGTTCGACCATGCCCGGCCAGGTCCGGTCGAGCATGGGGTGGGGGGGCGGCGTCGGGTCTGCGCTTCGCCGGGGCAAGACGTAGAGGGGGCCCGTCTCTTCGTCGAGGTCTTGCAGATAGAGCACGGTGAATACCCGCTGGGCCTCGGGCGGCTCGGGCCACTCGCCGGCCTGGACCCGCTCGCCCTCGTCGATGCCGTCGATGTGCGTATGCCACGGGAAGAACGGCCGGCTCGCGTCGTTGACGACGGCGCCGGCGACCTCGAGGACCGCGGCCTCACCGAGGAAAGCGCGCATGGCGTCGACGAGGCGAGCGGGCAAAACTCGCTCGAGCAAGGCCGGACGGGCGTCGAAGAGCCGAGTGAGGGCGAGCCCCGCCGCCGTGATGACCGCCCCGCCGGAGAGTTCCACGTTCAACGAGACCGAGAGCCTCAGAGGCGCGAGCTCGGCGACATCGCCCTCGATGGTCTCTTTGAGGGACTGAACCTCGGCCGGGCCGACGAGGTCCTCGAAGACCGAGTAGCCGCGCTCGTTCAGCTCTCGGGCGTGGGTATTCACTGGCGCAGTATGCGGGACGCTCCGAGGAAACTTCCAGGCTCCAGGATTCGACCGAAGCCGGATTGCCGACTCGTCGACAAGAAGGCGACAGGGCGACGCCTGTCGACCGAAGCCGGATTGCCGACTAGTGTGCACCGGTGACCTCCGGGACCCGTCGAACAGCAAGATGTACCGCTGTCTGGCTCATGGCCTGGAGCTTCGCATTGCTGGTCCTCTGGCTGATCCCCAGCGCCGGGGCGGCGCAAGAATCGCCGCAAGAATCGCCACAAGAACCGCCACAAGAATCGCCACAAGAATCGCCAGACGAAGAATCCGAGGACGTGCCCAGCGAGTTCGGCGCCGCGACCGGGACTGACGAAAGCGCATCCTTCACCGCCCGGGCCGTCGCCGGGACGGGCTCCGAGGCCGCGACCCCCAACGAGGCGAGCTCGCGCGTGACCCGCACTCAGCGCGAGGAGCGGCTACCGCGGTCAGCCCCCGACGCCCTTCGCTACGAGCCCGGCGTCTACATCCAGCAAACGGCCCACGGCCAGGCGAGCCCCTTCGTCCGGGGCATGACCGGCCAGCAAGTGGTCCATCTCTTCGATGGCGTACGCATGAACAACGGGATCTACCGCCAGGGCCCGAACCAGTACTTCTTCACGGTCGACTCCCGGACGATCGAGGACATCGAGGTGCAGAGGGGCAGCGCGTCGGTGCGCTACGGCAGCGACGCCCTCGGGGGCGCGATCCTCGCCCGGCCCCGGACCGGCTTCCTCGACGCCGACGGGGAAGGGGTCAGCGTGACGCCCCGGGGCTTCTTTCGGTTCGCCAGCGCCGACCTCGAGGTCGGCGGCCGCGGCGAGGTCGAAGGGCGCTTCGCCGACCATACGGCATTCCTCGCGGGGGTCGGCTACCGGAGCGTCAGCCGCCTCGAATCCGGAGGGGTCGTCGACCACCTGACCGACCCCGGGGGCACCGGCCGCGGGTCGGTCGCCCCGTGGGTGCCACGCTTCGAAGAGGAAGCCGAAAGCCCGACGGACCCCTCGGCATGGCGGCGGCAGCTCGGCACCGGCTTCAACGAACTCACCTTCGACTTGCGCGTCGACCACGCGATCGCCCCGAAGGTCATCGCCACCGGCGCGGTCTACGGCTACCACCAGTCCGACGCGCCCCGGACCGACCAGTGCCCGCCGCCCGAGGCGCCCCTCGGCGAATGCCTGACCATCGCCAACCAAAACCGAAACCTCGCCTACCTCGCCCTGCGCGGCGATCCGAGCGACGATTTCCGAGACCTCGAACTCATCCTCAGCTGGCAGAACCACCACGAGGTCCGCCAGAAGGACCGGCCCCGGAGCTTCGTGCGCTTCGATAGCACCGACGACGTCGACACCCTCGGCCTACTCTTCCGCGCCGCGACCCCCGCCGCCACCTTCCTCGAAGACGGCGCTCTGCTGGTGCGCTACGGCCTCGACGCCTACCGAGACGGCGTCTCGTCCACCTCGTCCCAATCGTTCACCGATATCGACGCGACCTTCGACCTCAGCCGCGGCCAATACATCGAAGGCTCCCACTACGTGAACGGGGGCCTCTTCGGCGAACTCGAGATGGTCGTCACCCGATGGCTCCTTCTGCACGGAGGCGCGCGCCTCGCGGCGGTCAGCGTCTCGTCCCCGGGGGACGCGGCGTCTTCCACTACCGCGCTCTCGAACGACTACGGCGCCGCCGTGGGGCGGGCCGGGATAGAGCTACGGCCGAGCGATGCCCTGGGCATCCATCTGAACTGGGACCAGGGGTTCCGGGCCCCGAACCTCGACGACCTGACGAGCCGCCAGCAAGCCGGCCCGGGCTATCAGTTCGAGAACCCCGACCTCGCCCCGGAGCGCACCAACGCCTTCGAGCTCGGGTTCCTGGTCGACGTCGACTGGCTGCGCCTCGAGGGCTGGGGCTTCGCGACGCTCCTCGACGACGCGATGATCCGGTCGGTCCGGGACGCCTCCGACTGCCCCCCATCGACCCCGGAGTGCAGCGCATCGCGCAATCAATACCAACTCGTCAACGCCGACGGAGTGGCCACGATCCTCGGCGCCGAAGGGGGCGCCACCACCTATCTGCCCGGCGACCTCACCCTCCGGGCAACGGTGAGCTACGCCTTCGGTGAGGCGCCAAACACCGGCGGCCGCCCCGGCGACCCCACCGCCGATCAGGCCCGGGTGCCTCTCTCCCGCGTGCCTCCCCTCAACGGCACCGTCGAAGCCCGCTGGCGCCACCTGCCAACCGGCATCTACGCCGGCGCCGCGCTCCGCTGGGCCGCGGAGCAGACCCGCCTCGCCCCCTCGGACCTCAGCGACCCGCGCATTCCCCTCGGCGGAACCCCGGCCTACGGCGTGTTCGATCTACGCGCTGGCTTTCGGTGGTCGAGCCAGGTCCGGGTCAGCTTGGTCTTCGAGAACGTCTTCGACGCCGCCTACCGTGCCCACGGCTCGGGCGTGAACGGCGCGGGGCGGGGAATGATGGCGGAGGTCATGTTGGGTTTGTAGGGGCGCCCCGAGGCGGACCATGAACACCGGCTTGCCGTGAGCCAAAGGGCATCACCGCCCGCATTCTTGGTACCGTCCCCCATGTTTCGCCCACAGCAACTCTTCGTCTCCGCCGTGGTCACGGGCTGCGTATGGGCCGCGGCACCGGCCCCTGCGCACCGGCGATGGGGATAGGCCAGTCCGTGTCGATTACGAGCGAAGAGGCGTTGATCGTCTGGGACGCCGAGCGCGGGGTCGAACACTTCATCCGGCGCGGTGAGTTCCGAACCGACGCCGACGACTTCGGCTTCCTGGTACCGACACCTTCGCCGCCTCAGCTTTCGGAGGTGGACGAGGACGTATTCGACCGCCTGCGCAGCCACATCGCGCCGCCCATCGAATACACCCATGGGTGGGTTCCGGTGACTCTTTGCATGATGCCGGCGCCGAAGCGCTCTACGCCGCACCGATCGAGCATGCCGATGGGCTGCTCCATGACGCGTTGAGCGACGTCGGCGGCGAACTCTGGCTGACCAGCTTCGTGGATTCGACATCGCTGAGGCAGAGCGCGGACCTGCGTTTCGAGGTCCGCCCCGCGGCGGAGATCCTGCCCGAGCCCAGGGTCGTCCGGGGCACGCCCACGATGATCCCGTTGCCCATCGAACCCGCCATCGCTCTCGGCGGCGGCATCTGGTGGTGGCGGCGGAGCAAAGCAAAGGCCTCGGCCCGAGGCGGTCGATAGCTCCTGGGCCGCCCCGCCCGCTCCGGCACGTTGACCGGCACGTTGACAGGTCGGTCCCTGCGGCTACTTGGCGGGTATGCGACGCATCGTGATCCCATCGGTCCTCGTGCTCGTGGCTGCGGCCTGCGGCGGCAATGGCGCCGTTCAGGGAGAGGACGAAGCTCGAGCCGTGCAGCCCACCGCCGGCGCCGAAACGCCCGGCGCACCAGGCGCCGAGGCGACCCCCGAGGGAGCCCCTTACGCGCCGCGTCCGGTCCTCAATGTCTACGTGCAAGGGCCGGACCCAGCCCCCTCCGAGCGCTACCGCGCTACGGTCCCCGACGATTTTCGGGCCGAAATCGTGGTCACCAATACCGGCGACGCTCCGGTCGAGATGACCTTCAACATGATCGACTTCCGCCTCGTCCGAGAGGGCGAAGAGGTCTCATGCGGGGACGAGTCCCAGACCGACGCCGCCCCAGGGCCCACCTCCCTAGGGGCCGGCGAAGCCCACATCTACGAAGCGAGCTTCCACTGCACCATCGCCGCGCCCGGGCGCTACGAGGTCCGGGCCTACATGAACTTCGGCGCCGAGATAGCCCCCGGCGAAGACCGCGAGCGGTACTACGTGGGTAGCCGCGAGATCGTCGTCGAGTAAGCCGCGGAGGGCGCCCCTGGCCATGACGCCTGCGCATTGCCCGGCGGGCGACCGTGTGTACCTCCGAGACATGGGCGCACGTCATATCGGATGGGTCGCGGCCGCGGTGGCGCTTTCGGCCTTGATGGCCGGGACGGCACTCGCCGACCCTCAGGCTTTTTCCCTCGAAGAGGGCGGCACGGTCCGCTTTCGATGCCGGGGACCGGGCATTCAACACCCGGCCGAGGGGCGTTTCTCGACGGTCACCAGCCGCCTCGAGCTCGACCCCTCGGACCTCTCGAACGTCTCCGGCGAGGTGCAGGTCCTGATGGTCTCGATCACGACCGTCGACTCTGGGTGGGACGTCATGTTTCGGCGCGCTCCATTCCTCGCCATCGGCGAGTTCCCCCGAGCGCGCTTCGTCGTCACCGGGGTCGAGGGGGCCACGGCCCTAGTCTCCGGTCGGTGGACACCGCTGCGCATCCTCGGGGACTTCACCATTCACGGCATCACCAAGGCACAAGCCATCGACGCCTTGGTCTTCTGGGACGCCGCGACGAAGCGCGTACGGCTCCGGGCGGTCACCGAGATGACCTGGGCCGACCACGACATCGAGATGCCCGACGGGCATACCCGGGCATTTGCTGGAGACCGGGCCGCGCTCTTGATCTCCCTCGACTACCTCGGTCCCCGAGACCGCTGAGGCGCCGGAGGGCATGCGGGTCACTCTACGGCGGTTGAGGTACGTGCCTTTCATGCCCGTGTTCTGGTAGACGCCGATGGGTAGAGGTGAACGATGAGGATTTCTTCCGTGCTGGCCGTTGGGCTGACGCTGCTCTTCGGGTGTGGCGGACAAGACGCTCCCGCCGCCGGGGGCGGCGAGCCGGCCGTGCTGAACGTCGCACCACATTTTGCTGTCGGTGCAACGCTCGTCGCCGACGCCCTCGACTTCCCGCCGAGGGAACGCGCAACCATCTCTCTTCGATGGCCACCGGCCGACGATGAGGTGGGGGTGGTCGCCTACCTCGTGCGCGTCGATAGCGCGCCGGCGGCTCGCGTCGACGCAACCGTGACGCAAACCGACGTGACGAACGTCGATTGCACCGAGCCCAGGACCTTCGCCGTCGTCGCGGTCGATGCGGAAGGAAAGGAATCGGCGCCGATCGAAACCCGGGACGCGTACGAGCCGACCTTCCCCAGGAACGCCCAACTGCGGCGACATACGGACGAGGGCCCGGGCGGTACGGCAACCTGGCGCCTCAGCTGGCCGAGCGCGTCAGATGACGTCGGCATCGATGAGTACGTGGTTCGCATGGACGGCAGAGTCGTCGCCACCGTCGAACCCGACGTGCTCGAATACACACTCGGGGCGGCTGACGAAGACGAACACTTCTACGCGGTCACCGCCCTCGATGGGGGCGACCACTGGGCGACGGTCCTCCTCCAACCGGATGGCACCTCGGGGCACGCAGCCACCTCGTCCCTGCTGGGGCGCGCCAGCGCCAGCGGTTCGGTCGTCCTCCCGGAGAGCACCGAGATCACCCCGGAACTGGAGCGCGTCCTTCGAGGTGAAGCGGCCGAGGAGACCGGCGAGCGATGAGCCGGGCAAGCCTCCTCGAACCGCGGACTCAGCAGTCGTGGGGACTCAGCAGTCGTCCGGACAGTTGCATTCGTTCTCGGGGGCGTTGCAGGAGCCATCCCCGCAGAAGGTGCAGAAGGCTGCGCCGGCGCACAAACCGCACTCACCATCAGCCCCGGGCGCATCGCAGGGGATGAGCCCCAGGCCCGCACAGCACGGCAGCGCCCCCGGGACGACCGGCCGGGAACCTCCTTCGGGGATGCACATCGCGCCGTCCGGGAGCGTCGCATCAGCGGCGCCGGTATCCGCCGAGCCGCCATCGGCCACCGCAGAGTCGGGTGGGCCACTGTCGACCACCGCCGAGTCCGTCGCGCCATCGACCACCGCAGAGTCCAACGTGCCGTCTCGGGCAGCCGAGTCTGCGATCCCCGTGTCGCCCACTGCGGAGTCCTCCGTACCAGCATCATCTCCGCACGCGACCATCGCCAAGGCGACGAAGATGACGAAGATGACGAATCCGATTTGTCGTTTTCTCATGGCAGCACCTCTCGTGCCTCGTCATCTATGCGCCGTTGGCGCAAGTCCAAGACTGCTCGGTCGTCGCAAGGAGACTCATCCACCGATACCAGGGCAGCCAATGCCTTCGAGGCCCGGCTCCCCCGGTCCCCCGAGGGTATCGTTGACCTCGACCGCGCCCTCTCGAGTGACACCGTCGTCCCAGCCGCCGACACCGAGCCAGCCGAATGAGTCGAAGGCCACGGCACCGAAGGCGTCGCCGGTTCC
>JAFDCW010000132.1 GCA_019312705.1 Deltaproteobacteria bacterium | reverse complement strand
GGATGGCATCCCCGGCTCCTACGATGGGGGCCGACGCAGCGCCGAGCCGCGCCGAGGTGACCCGCGCCCTCCAAGCGATTCAGCCTGGTGTGAGCGCCTGTGCGCATGGGCGGTCGGGCATCGTCACCGTGCGCATCACCGTCGCCAGCTCCGGGCGGGTTCGAAATGTGGTGGTGCAGGGGGAGTTCGCCGGGACCCGGCAGGGCACCTGCGTTGCCCGGGTCGTCCGCGGGGCCCGCTTCAGGCCGTTCCAGCAGGATAGTTTCAGCGTGCGCTACCCGTTCCGGCTCTGAGCGTTCTTGACCCCGTTCAGGGCGGCTACCGCTGATCCGAATATCCGCTCTACCCCGAAGGGAGGGAGGTGGATACCCTGTCCGCTGCATGAGTGGGGCGGTTCTTTTTGGGTCCTACGAGCTCCTCGACCGTATCGGCGAAGGGGGCATGGCCGAGGTGTGGCGAGCGCGGTCCCGGGGGGTCGCCGGTTTCGAGAAGACGGTGGTCATCAAGCGGGTGCTTCCGTCGCTGATGGCCAAGAAGACCTTCGCTGAGTTGCTGATCCGCGAAGCGAAGATCGCGGCACTGCTCAGCCACCCGAACGTCGTGCAAATCTTCGATCTCGGTGAAGAGCGGGGCGCCTACTTCATCGCGATGGAGTACGTGCACGGTCGAGACCTCGGGCACGCCATGAGCCATAGGCCCTCGCGAACGTCCGCCGCGCCGAGCCTCGACCTGCCTCTGAAGCTCTGGATCATGGTCCAAGTGTGCCGTGCCCTCGACTACGCTCACCGACGCCGCGGCGCCGACGGTCGGCCCCTCAACATCGTGCATCGCGACGTGTCACCGCAGAACGTCCTTCTCGGCTACGAGGGGCATGTGAAGGTAGCCGATTTCGGAATCGCCCGAGCCGATGACGCCGAGCTCGGCAGCGGTGAAGACCCGAAGGTGCTCCGGGGCAAATACGCCTACATGAGCCCGGAACAGTCCCGCGGGGAGCCGCTCGACGGCCGCAGCGATCTCTTCGCGCTCGGCATCGTGCTCTACGAACTCCTTGCCGGAAAGCGCCTCTTTCGGGGCCGCAGCACCCGCGAGACCCTGGCGCGGGTCCGGAAGGCCGAGGTCCCCGAGGTAGACATCGATGCGCTCGGTCTGCCCGCGTCGATTCTCCCCATTCTCGCCAAGAGCCTCGCCCGCGATCGCGATGACCGGTACGCCCATGCGGGCGACATGGCTGAAGACCTGGGCGGTGTGCTCTTCGACATGCGCGCCCAGGTCGACGAAAGGGATCTCGCCGAGGCCATGGTGGCGATGTTCCCTCCCGATGATGCGTACGCGCCCAACAAGCTGCAGGTCGACCTGATGATGCGGGCCTTCGATGACGCGTCGCTGATCAGCACGCCGACGAAGACCGAACTGACCCCCATGGCAGCCGCCAGTCATACGGCGGACAGCACGATGGCCTTTCCGGCGTCACGGAGAATTCGCTCCGAAGTGCGCGAAGTTACTGTGCTTGCCGTTAGGGAACGCGGGGGAGATGGGCAGGCCTTCGAGTCGGTCGTCGGCACCATGGGAGGCTTCGCGTTGCCGCCCCTGGGCGGCATTCGGGAGGCCGTATTCGGCCATACCAGCGGCGTCGAACGAGGCGCGATTCACGCCGCGAGGGCTGCCCTCGAGTTTCGACATCGGCTCATCGTGGACGGTCCCGCGCGGGTCGCTGCGGTGCCAGCCGCCGCCATTCTTCGCGGTGAAGCGCGGGTATTCGAGGTTGGCGCCGTCGAGCCCGACGAGGAGACCCACGCCCTCGCGAAGCAGGGCGTCGAGGACGGTGCCGCCGGTGAGATTCGCGTCGACCCGGAGTTGCGCGCCGCTCTTTCGCGCACCTTCCAGGTCTCCGAGGGTGCGGTCCCCGTGCTCATCGGGTTCCGTGGCCGCGAGGACCGGGATGCCCTCGCCATGCGTGAGCGCGCGCCGCTCATCGGCCGGCGCCACGAGGTGCGGGTCTTGAGCGAGTCCCTCGTATCTGCGGTCGAGGGAGGGCGGTCGACCGCGTACCTGGTCGTCGGTGAGCCGGGCAGCGGCAAGTCGCGATTGCTCGCCGAGCTCGGGGCGCTCGCGACGGCCCAGGATGTGGCTCTGGTTCGAGGTCGAGGTGACGAGGCCCATGAGGGCGACAGCTATGGGGCCCTCGCGGATGTATTCCGGGACCTTTGCGGCGTGGAACTCTCGGATACGCCCTCGGAACGGTTCGCCAAGGTGGATCGGCTCCGGGTCCTGAACCTCAAGCCGCGGGAGGTCCGCCTGGTGGGTGAGCTCCTCGGTCTGGCCTATCCGATCGCCCGCGAAGAGCGCGTCGGGCGTCCCCGGGGTCTCGAACTCACCCTCGCGGCTCGAAAGGCGTTGCGCGCCCTCGCGAGCGATCGGGCCGTGCTCCTGGTCCTCGAAGACATCAACTGGATGGATGACTCCACGCGTCAGATCCTGCCGCTCCTGATCCGCGGCCTCGAGCACGGTCGGGTCTTCACGGTCATGACGGCGCGCCCCGGGACGCCTCTCCCGGAACCGAGCGTGGAGGTCCTGGGTCTCGATCGCCTCGACGAACGCTCGGCGTCTCGCCTCTTCGCCTCCAGCGCCGGCGCCCGCGCCGCGGAGTCTGACCTCGGCGCCCGGATCATGAGCGAGACGTCCGGAAACCCCGGCTGGGTCGAAGCCATGGCCGACGCTCTCGTCGAGGATGGGGCGCTCATCGTCGAAGATGACGTCGTACGCATCGCGTCGCCTCGGCCCACTCCGGTGACCGCCCATCATCGTGCCCTCATCGCGACCTGCCTTTCGGAGCAGCGACCAACGGATCGGGACATCTTGCGAGCGGCGGCGGCCTTTGGAGATGCCGCACCCATCGCGTCGCTCAAAGAGGTGTCCGGCGCCGGTCCTAAGGAGAGCGAGGCGGCCCTCCGCCGCCTCCTCGTCCAGCGCCTGCTCACCTCTGCGGGGCCCGACCTGACGGCCGGGGCACCGCGTTCCTGGTGGCCCGGGTCCGGTGCTTGGGGGGGCGGTCACGACGAGGACGCCTTGCCGATGACCCTCTGCGTCCCCGGTTCCCTTCAGCGGCGGGCCATCACCGATGCCATGGGAGACATGGACCTGCGCCGGTTGCATGGCAGCATCGCTGCGGTCCTCGAACGCCATGGTGCGGGAACCGACTCGAGTGGCATCGCAACTCTCGCTTATCACGCAGCCCGATCCGTCGACCGACGCCGCGCCCCAGACTACCTCGCCGGCGCATCGGAGGTCGCTCGTGAGCGCGGCGACTTGCCGGTGGCCGCCGAGTACCTCGTCGAAGCGGCGCGGATCGTCCGCGAGAACGGGGACGACCCCAACGTCGAGCGCAGCGTCGATTTCGCCCTCCGCGGCTGTGCGATGGCCCTGGCCTCGGGGGCGATTGACGTCGCCGAGGCGGCCCTGGACGAAGCGGAGCGGAGCCCTTTCGCTCGGACCGAACTCACCATCAAGGTGCGCATCGCCCTCGGGCGGGCTCGCGTCGCCTCGCGCAACGAGCGCTGGACCGACGCGGCGGCGATTCTCGATCAGGCCGGTGAGTCGATTGAGGCGCTCACGGACGAGTTCCTCCGGGGCGAGGCCTTGCTCACTCTCGGCCAGGTGGAGTTCGAAGCGGGCCGCCCCGAGGCCGGGGCGGCCATCCTCGCACGGGCCATCGAGGCCCTCGGTGCAGCCGAGGCCGACGACTTGGTCGGCGTTGCGTGGTGCCGGCGCGCCGAAGCCCTCGCCCGGACCGGGAAATTCGACGAAGCGGATGCCTCGGTGTCTGCGGCTCTGGCGATTGCCGCCCGCCTCGGGAGCGGCCGGATCCGTCATCGCTCCCTGGCGGCGATGGGGGCAGTCGCCGAGGCCCGGGGCGCGATGAAAGCCGCCGCGGAGCGCTTCGGAGAGGCCGCTCAGGTCGCGGAAGAAGAAGGGGCCGAGGCATCGGCGGCGCGGGCCCATGTATCTGCGGCCGCGCGCCGCCTCGACATCGACGAGCCCGCCAGGGCCGCGGTGCACGCCGAAGAAGCCCGTCGCCTTGCACGCCGGCACCACCTCGCCACGGTCACCCACCTGGCGACGGCGATCCAGGGGGCGTTGGCAATCGGAGACCACGCCGATGCTTCCTATGTGCCCGCCATCGTGCAGGCTATCGATTGCCTGGAAGGCAACGGTCGTCCCGGCGCCGCCGCTGTCGCTCTCACCATGCTTGCCCGGGCCCACCTGGCCCTCGGTGATCCCCCTGCGGCGGGCCGCACGCTGGAGCGCGCCGCATCCCTCGCGGGTCGCGCCGGCCACGCCCCGATGGAGGCCCGGTTGAGGGAGCAGGCCCGGGCCCTAGAGGACGTCTGACGACCCTCGCCGGGGCCTCCCTCGGGGCGCAGTGATCGGGGACGAATTGGCCCGCTCGACACGGGCATCAACGAGGGTTAGGCTGCCGGCCCCGTTCCCGACGGGCATCAAGTTATGGCGAACACAGACGACATCCGAGACCAATCCCCCGCCCCGGAAACGGCCGCGCCAAGCGCAGCGCCGACGCCGAGCGAGGTGACCCCGTCGGCCGAATCGGCCCCTTCCGCGGAGGCCGCGCCAGCGACCGAGGTCGCTGCGGCGAGCGCGTCGCCGACGCCGGCTGCTGCTCCGACCGAAGCCGCACCGTCGAGTGACGCTGCCCTTCCGTCGACCGAGGCCGCTGCACCATCGAGCGATGGGGCTGCTCCGAGCGATGCTGCTGCCCCGTTGGGTGACGCGCCTGGTGCGCCGGCGGACGTCGCCGGCGCAGGCAACGGCGCTGCCGAAGCGGGTGCCGAAGCGGGCGAGTTGGGGGAGGACGGTGCCAAGAAGAAGCGCCGCCGCCGTCGCCGCAAGAAGAAGAGCGCCGCCGGGGACGTCGCGGCGCCAGGCGTCGAAGGCGCCGCCGATGCGCAAGCTCATAGCCATGGCCACGGTCATGGTCATGGCCACGCCGACAAAAAGAGCCACGCCCCGTTCCTTCGCTACTTCAAGGGCGACCCGAACAAGCGCCAGGCTTTCACCGCCGGCGATGTCGTGGCCGGGCGGGTGGCCGCGGCCCTCGACGGCGCCTTTGCGGTCGACCTCTTCGGACGCGCCGACGCGTACGTCGATGCGTGGGAGCCGCGCGAAATTGAAGCGGTGGAAGTCCCCGCTGCTGCACCGGACGCAAGCCAGAATACCGATGCGAGTGCTGCCGATGGCGATGCCGTCAGCGCCGGCGTCGAGGACGCAGCGCCGGCTGCGGTAGGCGGACCCGTTTCCGCCGCCGAGCCAATGGCGGTCGCAGCCGAAGAGGCCCCTGGAGCTGAGGCTGTCCCAGCCGAGGCGGTTGCAGCAGAAGAGGCCCCCGGAGCCGAGGCGGGCACTGCGGTGGAGGCCTCGGGAGCCGAGGTCGCAGCCACCGACGAGGCCTCGGTAGTCGCCCCGGCCGCATCAGACGCCGGACCCGATTCGGCGTCCGCGGCCGAAGAGGCGACCGCTGCTGATGAAAAACCGGCGGCCCCGACCGTCGCTCCTCCGACCAAGCGCGAGGGCGATGCCCCGGCCGCTCCGGCCCTCGGTGTGGTTTTCCGCGGTCGCGTCGGTTCGGTGTCCGAAAGCGGACACATCGCCCTCGTCAACCGGGCGGTCAACAAGCGGCAGACGCGCGCATCCATCGCGGCGGCGCGGGAAGCCAAGCAGCGCGTGGAAGGCGTCGTCTTCGGCTTCAACCGCGGCGGCTTCGACGTATTGGTCGAGGGCGTTCGGGTCTTCTGCCCGGCGAGCGGCATGTCCCTCGGTACGATTCCCGACCCCCACGAGTTCCTCGGTCAGCGCCTCGAGTTCACCGTTCCTCCCCGCAAGGGTGGGGGGCAGAAGAATCTCGTCGTCAGCCGCAAGAGCATCCTCGAGCGTGGGCAGCGGAAGGCCCGCAAAGAACGCCTCAAGTCTCTGAAGGTTGGCGAAGACCTCATGGGTCGGGTCACGCAGGTCCGCGACTACGGCGCCTTCGTCGACATCGGTGACGGTGTCGAGGGCATGGTCCATCAGTCCGAGCTGTCGTGGAATCGCGGCGACAAACCGTCCGACGTCGTAAAGGCGGGGGACGAGGTCAAGGTCCGCGTATCGAAGGTCAGCACCGAAAAGCACGGCCGCGTCGACCTGTCGATGCGTGTGCACCTCGCGGACCCCTGGGATGAGCACGCGGAGCTCCTGAGCCCCGGGTCCTACAGCAAGAGCAAGGTGGTTCGGACTGCGGAGTTCGGCGCCTTCATCGAGCTGACCCCTGGGATCGATGGCCTGCTGCACATCACCGAACTCGGCAAGAACCTCAAACACGCCGATCAGGCGTGCAAGGTCGGCGACGAACTCGATGTCGTCGTCGAGCGCGTCGACAAGGGCCAGCGCCGCATTTCCCTGTCCAAGCTTTCCCCGGCAGACGTCCAGGCCATCGCCGACGGCAAGCTGGACCCGAAGGACCGTCCCAAGAGCCTCAAGCCGGGGACCATCATCGAGGTCGTGATCGAAAAGGTCGATCACAATGGCGCTCAGGTTCAGGTCAAGGGCGTCCTCGGCCGCCGCGGCCGGGGCTATCTGCCCAACCGGGAGTTCGGCACCAAGGCCGAAGGCGCTCGCCGTAAGGACATCGTCCAAGGGGCCGTGATCAGCGTGAAGGTTGCCGGGACCGATCGCGATGGTGGCCTCCGGGTCTCCATCAAGGGCATGGAGTTCGACGAGGAGCGGAAGGCTGTTAAGGCCTACCGAAAGGAGGCAGCCAAGCAGGGATTTGGCACCTTCGGCGACCTCCTCCGGGCCAAGCTGGACAAATAGAGCGGCGTACGAACCCTTGCGAAAGGGCCAGGCCGTTGCTAAATAGCGCGCTCCCTGCTCGCACCGGCGAGCTTGGAAACGGGCGATTAACTCAGTGGTAGAGTGCCTTCTTCACACGGAGGAAGTCACTGGTTCAAATCCAGTATCGCCCACCCTTCGAAGGGCCGTCCTCATGGGACGGCCCTTCGTCAATTCTCGACGCTCTACGTCACGCGTCGTCGACAGCGCCGGCATCCGGGGGTAGTTTCCCCGGGTCTTGGCCGACGCGAGTGCAAAGACGCGGGCTCTGGCCGAGCGCGTCGTCTCCGGCGATATCCGTGGGGTGGCCCGCGCCATGCGGCTCGTGGATGATCGGCACCCGCATTTCGTCTCGCTGCTCAAAGAACTCTATCCACACACGGGGCGTGCGTACGTCCTGGGCGTGACCGGCACCCCGGGGGCTGGCAAGAGCACGTTGGTCGACCAGTTGGTACGGGCGTATCGCGGCCGCGACGCTCGCGTGGGGGTCATCGCCGTCGACCCGACGAGCCCCTTCACGGGGGGCGCCATTCTGGGTGACCGCATCCGCATGCAGCGGCACTTCCTCGACGAGGGGGTATTCATTCGCTCCCTCGCAACCCGGGGGCAGCTCGGCGGTCTCTCGCGGTCCGCCCGTGATCTCGTGCACGTTCTCGACGCCGCGGGCTTCGACGTGATCATCGTGGAGACGGTCGGCGTCGGTCAGGACGAGCTCGAGGTGGCGCGCTTGGCACACACGACGACGGTCGTGATGGCCCCAGGGCTCGGTGACGACATCCAAGCCATCAAGGCCGGCATCCTGGAGGTCGCAGACGTTTTCGCGGTCAACAAGGCAGACCGAGAGGGTGCCGACGCGACCGTGCGGGACCTGGAGCAAATGATCGCCCAGGGGTCTCAGATGGCCCGAGCCGCGAAGTCCCCCCACGGGCACGGTGCTGCCCGTGTCGACACGCCGCGCGGGGTGAGCGGCGACCGGTGGGTGCCGCCGGTCCACAAAACCATCGCGTCCCGCGGGGAGGGCATTGACGAGCTGATCGGCGCCTGTGAGGGCCACCGATCCTTCCTCGACGAGCCGGGCCGCCACGAGGCTCGACGCCAGCTTCGTGTAGGGGCCGAGCTTCGTGCCATCTTCGAGGATAGCCTCGTAGAGGTCGCCCGGAAGCGGTTTGGGAGCGCCCTCGCGGAGGGCACCTCCGCCATCGCCCGAGGGCAAGATGACCCGTATACTGTCAGCGAGCGGCTCCTCACGTCGCTCATCGTCCCGGAGGAGAGCCCGTGAGATTCCTTGCCGCTTCCGTCGCTTGCCTTCTCTTTCTCGTTGCTGGGTGCAGCGAGGATGAGCGCGCTGGCAACATGACGATCGAGATTGCTCAGTCTGAACAAGCGAGCTGCCGCGATGAGACGGACATCGCTCCTCCCTTTCAGTGCGCTCTGGTCACAGTTTGTGAACGCGAGCCGGGGTCGGCCACTTGCACTCCGGTCATCGTGACGACCGGCGGGGACGTGTCGGCGGATGGAGGCGGCCTGCTGGGCGCATCCGCGATCGCGAGGGTCACGGGGGCCAACGGCTTCGACGTACAACTCCAGCTGCACGGCGAGACC
>JAFDCW010000804.1 GCA_019312705.1 Deltaproteobacteria bacterium | reverse complement strand
CTCGGGCGCGGCACCTCCCCCGTCATCAACGCCCGTCCCAAGGACATGGATGGCGACGGCGACCTGGACGTCGTCGCCGCAAGCTGGGGTGACTCGACGATCTGGGTGTTCGAGAACGCCGCAGGCACATGGAAGACCCACCGCGTCCACCACGGAGAGCCCGTCATCATCGGCTTCATGATGGAACTCGACGACCTCAACGGCGACGGCCGCATCGACATCGTCTCGAGTTCCGGGCCGCGATTCGAACATCGCGACGAGATCCGCTGGTTCGAGCAGCCGAAGACCCTGGGAGGGAGCTGGGACCACCACCTGATCGGAAGCCTCGACCCCGACAAGGCCACCGGCCTCCAACTCGTGGACATCAACGACGACGGCCGCAAGGACCTGTTCGCCGGGGGCTACAGCTGGGAGCCTTGGGACCACGAACCCGAAAACCCCGCCCCCGAGGATGTGAGCGGCCGCCTCGCCTGGTTTGAGGCGCCCTCGGACCCGACCGAACCCTGGACCCGACACGACGTGTCCCGGCGCCGACGCGGCATGTTCGATCTATTTCAGGTGGTCGACCTCTCCAACGGCGGCGCCGGCGACGGGTTGCCCGACATCCTGACGACCCGCGGTAACAGCGGGCACTACGACGGGGTGATCTGGCTCGAGCAAGTGCGCACGGCTGCCCCCGGGCCCACGTTCACCGCCGCTCGCTCCAAGGACAGCCCAGAGCTCCCCCTGCCCCGCGCTCGCGTGGCTTCTCGCCGGTAGCCAGTCACCGGTACGCCGATCGGCGTATCGCGGACCGGGGGCCGGACTGCCACGGTGGTCACATGGCCACAGCCCCGTTCGCCCGTCACCGACGCCCCCTCCGACTCGCCGCGCTCGGGAGCGTGATGACCGCAGCGGTGGCGCTGGGTTCGGGTACCGCGGCCGCCGACGAGCCCGACGATCCGGAGGAAGTCGGCGCCTGGGTCGAAGACCGCACCGCCGAGCAGGACGCGATGGCGCCCCTGCCCCCGGAGTACGAAGGGCAGCCGATCGGCGAGCCGCTCGTGGACCCGAACATGATGGATGTGCCCCCCGGGCCGGTGTCCCAAACCCAGTCGGTGATCTTCATCAACTACGACGGGGCCAACCTCAGTGGCGGCAACGACAGCGCCCAGAACAACACGTCCATCGTCGTCAACCAGTTCGGGCTGGCGGGCAACTACCCGGCCTACGGCGAGGGCAGCAAGAAGGCCGCTACAACCCAGGCCGTGCGCGAGGACTGGGCAGCCTACAACGTACTCATCACCACCACCCGTCCCGCCTCGGGCAACTACACCATGAACATGACGGGGTGGCCCGGCGCAGCGGGCCAGGGGGTCATGGGGCTCGCGCCTATGGATTGCAGCAATGCCTCCAATCCCAACAACGTTACGTTCGCCTTCGTCAACGCCAACGACCAGTTTGCCGCCACAACCCACGCCACCACGATCAGCCAGGAAGTCGCGCACTCCTACGGCATGGAGCACGTTACGAACCGCAACGACATCATGTACCCCAGCCTGCAGAATGTGGACCCCACCTTCGTCGACCAATGCACGCCGATCAACGGCCGGGTCCTCTGCGGCTCCCAGCACTCGCAGGTGTGTGGCACGAACACCCAGCAGAACTCTCACCAGGAGCTGCTGGCCGTGCTCGGCGCGTCCTCGCCGGACACAGAGCCACCCCTGGTCGATCTGACCTACCCCATGGACGGCGAGGTCTTCGAAGAGGGCGCCGACTTCACGATCACCGCGACGGCCAGCGACGACCAGGAGGTCAACGAACTGCGTCTGTACATCGGCGGCGACTTCATCCAAGCCGACCCCACCGGACCCTACGACTGGGGTGTCGCCGGAATCCCCGCCGGCAACTACGAGATCTACGTGGTCGCGGACGATGTCGCAGGCAACGAGTCCATGAGCAACGTCGTGAACATCGTCGTGGGCTCGGGCGGCCCCGGCCCCGGCGGCGGCCCCGGCGGCGGCCCCGGCGGTGAGGACGATGACGGTCTGAGTCACCTCGATGGTGAATCCCGCGACACCGACGGCTGCGGCTGTCGTGCCCAACCGCAAGCGCCCGTCGGTCTGGCGTTCTTCGCCCTCGCCCTTGGCCTCCGCCGCCGACGAACCGACCGCCAGCGCTAGAATCGGCCGGCGACTGCGAGGCCGCCGGCGCGGCCGTCGTGCCATGGCGCCAAGGCCGTGCTCCTGGAAGCTTTGCGCCCGGCCACGGCGTAGCGGATGACCCCCACGATGAACAGGGCGCCGCCCAGACCCAAGACCACGCCTCCGCTCACGCGACGGTTTTTGGCCTTGGCCTTGGCCCCGTCGAAGTCGTCGTAGTTCTCCGCCTCTTCGGCGGCGGTCTCCTGGGCGGACGCGCCGATCAGCAGCCCACCCCCGACGGCGACCCCAACCCCGCCGAGCGCCATCAGGACCACGCCCGCGGGGTCCGGCGATCGCTTGTCGGTCTCGACCGGAGCGGGCTCGGGCTCCGACTCGATCGGTGCGACGGGCTCGGGTTCGGGTTCGGGTTCGGGTTCGGGTGGTGGCGGGGCCGCGAGTGTTTGGCGGCATAGCTCGATACTCTGCTCCGCGGCTGCGACCTGTTGCGCGGGCGGGTCGCTCTTCACGAACCGCTCGTAGAGCCGAATCGCAGCGTCGCAGTCCCCCGAGAGGCGCTCGGCCTGGGCCCACGCGAACAAGAAAGTGGCATTCGGGTCGAGGGCGTAGCCCAGTTGGAACTCGGTGACGGCCTGTTCGT
>JAFDCW010000131.1 GCA_019312705.1 Deltaproteobacteria bacterium | reverse complement strand
CGGCGTCAGGAAACCTCGAAAATGCGGTGCATTTCCATCGCCTTCCTTCCTTGCGAGGAAACCGCGGCCCGTCGCGATACTCCCTCCCGTGACTCTGCATCACACACTAGCCGTGGAGGTCCGCCGGGCTATCCCAGTCCTCGAGGGCCGCTTTGACCTCTGCATCGAGGGGGAGCTCGGTTGGCCCGACGCGCTTGAAGAGCCCTTGAAACGAACGTACCCCGTCGGCCGCCGCGGCCCGGAGGATCGGACGTACGGCCGGAGCCGAGTATCGGGCGAAGAGGGGTTCCCAAGGGGCATCGGGGCCGCGCCGGGGAGCCACGACGGCGGCGCGAGGGGCGAAGGTGCTTAGGCGCTCGAGAGCCTCGGCGTTGACGAATGGCATATCGCAGGCGACGGCGAGGGTTCCCTTGGAACCCGCAGCGTCGAGGAGCGCGGCGAGGCCGGCGAGGGGGCCCCGGAAGCCTTCGGCGTCGGTGAGCGCGGAGACCCCGAGGGAGAGCTGACGGTAGGGCCGAGCATCACCGACGAGAACCGGGGTGAGCCCCTGCTCCCGAGTAAGGCGCACGAGGCGCTCGAGGATGCGCTCGTTGGTGCCCGGCACCCGGAGCAGGCCCTTCGCGTGGCCTCCCATGCGCCGCGAGGCCCCGCCTACGAAGATGCCGGCCCAAATGCCCGAAGAGATGTCCGAAGAGGCGCTCGAAGGCGCATCATTCGACACCGGCGAGCCTCCCTGGATGGCTATAGATGTTGAGCCCCCCGCGGCGCACGAAGCCAGAGAGGGTGATGCCGAGGCGCTCGGCGAGGTCGACGGCGAGGGAGGTGGGCGCCGAGACCGCCGCCACGATGGGCACCCGGGCAACGGCGGCCTTTTGCACGATCTCGAAGCTCACCCGCCCGGAGACGACGAGCACCGCCGCCTCGCCGAGGCGCTCCTGGCGAAGCAGCGCACCGACGACCTTGTCGACGGCGTTGTGGCGCCCGACGTCTTCGGCGACCGCGAGCATTCGGCCCGTGCGATCCAAGAGCGACGCCGCGTGCACGCCTCCGGTCCGGTCGAAATTCGCCTGGCTCGAGCGCAGCTCTTCGGTACACCGGCGCAACACGTCGACCGAGACCCCGGGGGTGGCCGGGTCACCGACTTCGAACGCATCGAGGCGCTCGAGCAGGTCGTCGATCGATCGACGGCCGCATACCCCACAGGCCGCAGTGATCAATGTGCCCCGGCGACTCGAGTTCAGCCGGTCGGGGTCGAGGATGGCGCCGGCCCCAGGGAGCACGTCGATGGTATTGCCGTAGCCTTCGTCGCCGGGGCGGCCGCAGTGGGCGATGCGACCCACGTCCGCGGCGCTGGAAACGATGCCCTCGGCGAGCAAGAAGCCGAGGGCGAGGTCTTCGTCGTGGCCGGGGGTGCGCATGGTGATCGCGAGGGCGTCTCCCGCGACCCGGATCTCGAGGGGCTCCTCGACGACCACGTCATCGAGGGTGCTGGGCCCGAGCTCTCCCTCCTGGCCGAGGACCCGGACTCCGCGGGTCGCGATGCCTTTGATTCGCCGGTGATCCACTTCGCTAGAGGGTACGGGATGGTGGCGGGGCGAGCGACCTGACCTGCGTGAATTTGGATCCATCGGCAACTGAGTCCCTACCATTTCACCAGGAGGACCCGTGACCACCACTACCGTGCACAGCGAACGCCAATTTTCCCGCCATGGAGTCCGCACCGCCTGCGTCGTGATGACCCAGGACGGCCAGCGGCTTCTCGGGGATGAAACGATGGATCTCTCGTGGGACGGAGCGCGCATCCGATCCTACGAACCGAGCGCCCAGGTCGGCGACCAGGTCCGGGTGAAGCTCCGGATCCCGAAATCCAAGGTGTGGATCGACTGCGAGGGCTATGTAGCGCGGGTGATGCCGGGCCGCCGTCGGGGAGACGACCCGCCCTCCCTCGGGCTCAAGATCAATCGCATGGACGGCATGATGCGACTGCTCCTCGCGACCACCATCAAGCACCGGCAGGCCCCCGAGGCGTCAGTCCGCGGGCCCCGCCGGGACTACGCCGAGATCGTCCGGCGCATCCAAGTCGGCGCCTGAAACGACCGGTCAAGACGTCAGAAGGGCGTGACCAGGAGCTGCGAAGGGCCGGTCGCCAAGGCTACCTGCTGGGTGAAGTAGAGGCGGTCCCCGGCCACCGTGGCCTCCGTGAGGCTCTCGGTGAGCAACGCGACCGCACCGGTCCCGAGGTCGATGCGCTCGAGGCGTCGGGAGCCCGAGCCGGGGTCCCACGAATCGATGAAGATCGCGCTGTCTGACGCATTGGCGAAGTTGCCGGTCCGGTGGTCCAAGAGCTCGGTTCGAAGCGTCCCGTCAGGCGAGTAGATCCTCGTGATCTCTTCCGTCACCGTCGCCCCGAGGGGCCGAAACGCTCCGGTGAGGATGACGTGGCCCGTGTCGGTCACCTGTTGCAGGCGGAAGTCACCCTGGAGGGTGACCAGGTCTCGCTTCTGATCCTCCGCGGCGTCGTAGAGCACGATGTGCTCACAGCGGCCGACCTCGCATATGTCAAAGCTGCGCAGGGCGACGTAGCGACCCGACGGAGAGAGGCGCAAATCGCGCAAATCGTCGGCATCGGCAACGCTCTCTCCGCGAAGGCCCGTGCCGGGCTCGAATATGAAGACCTCTCCGGTGGAATCGTCTTCGACCAAGAGCTGACGATTCACGAGGGGGTATTCGGCGGCGACGGACGTTTCGAGATAGGCGTGAAACTCGTAGTGACGGTCGAGGACCCAGAGGGTGGAGCCCGCCTGGACCGCCGTGACATGACCGCCGGGCATGGGGACGACCGACACGTTCCCCTCGGTATTGGGGATTGCGCCGAGGGGCTCACCGGTCGATGTGCGCGTGAAGGTCGCCCACTCCTGGGGGTGCCCGTAGCTGATCTGCACGTGAAAGACGACCTCGCCATCGGATGACAGGACCAGCTGGTCGGAGCGACCGGACCCGATGAAGGTCGTGCGCCCGTCACTGTAGAGAATGGCGTCGAGGGAGACGTCGACGCCCGACGACACATCGAGACGGTGGAGCACGCCCCGGATGTCCTGGTAGATGAGGATCGGCGCGTGGGCGGCCATCGCCGGGCAGGAGACGACGTTTTCGGCGAGAATTGCCGCCTCGCCGTCCGCGCCCAGGACGCGGACCTCACCGTCGCCGCAACCGACGGCGAAGACCCTCGGGGACGGGCCGCGATCACGAAGGAAGTGCACGGCCCCTGAGCCTTCGAAGAGCTCCCGGGTCACCCCCGAGGCGATGTCGTAGACCTGACCGTCCGGGTTCGAGAGCGAGATCAGGTCGCCTGCGGGAGAGAAGCGATAGGTCGAGGTCGCCATGGGGATCGGGTCGAGGCCCGGGGTGACGAGGCTCTGGGTGCGGACCCCGGCGACCTGATCACCGTAGATCGCGTCACCGCAGGGTCCGCCGCGGATGAGGAAGACGTTGCCTTCGGCGACGGTCTCCGTGGCGGTCAGGGGATCGGCGGTGAGACACGCCAGGGCCACCGCTTCCGGGAGGGGCGTGACGTCGGTCCCACAGCCCCCGAGACCCCCGGGGAAGAGGAGACCTGTGGCGGTGAGGAGAGCGAGGCCGGTTGGGGCGGGGAGACGCATGGACCCCGAGGATAGCCAGATCCGGGCCAGGGGAAATCACGAACGATTCTCGCGGTCACGCCGTGCCACTCCGTGTCGCTTCGCAAAACTGTACCGATCCGCTCAGTTTTCGCCGCGGGAGGTAGTATGCCGCCGGCATGAACGCGCGGGGCAAAGGAGCGGTCGATCCTACGGCGCGCTTGCTCTCCCTGGCCCTCGCGGGGGGCCTGCCCCTGGCGTGTTTCATCGCAACGGCCTCCCCGACCGGCTACTGGCACGACGGCGGCGAATTCATCGCCCAGGCCGCATCCATCGGCATCTCCCACCCCCCCGGCCACCCCCTCGCCGGTTTGGTGCACGCGCTCCTGGCGTTCGTGCCCCTCGGGCCGCTGCCCCTGCGCATCGCCCTCGCCAGTTCGGTCATGGCGTCCATCGCGGCGTGCTTCCTGTACCTCGCCATCGAGCGCACGGTCCGGGCCCAGGGCATCGCGTCCAATAGGATCGCCATGCCCCTGTCCCTCGGGGCCACGTGGCTCGTCGTCGGCAGCGTGGGGTTCTGGTTCCAGGCGGTGCGGCCCGAGGTGTACGCGCTCCAGGCGGCCCTCAGCTGCCTGGTCATCGAACGTATCGTCGCCCTCGAGGTCTCGTGGCCCACCTACGATATTCGCCCGGCCTACGTCGCGTGTTTCGCTCTCGGACTCTCTCTGGCCAACCACCACTTCCTCGGTTTGCTGCTCCTCCCAGCCATCGCCCCAACCTTCGCGCGGGTGCAGCGGTCCAAGGGCCTCCGGCCCATCGGGCGATGCGTCGCCTTCGGTGCGGCGGGGCTCTCGACCTACCTCTACCTCCCCATGCGCGCGGCGGCCGGAGCCTCCCTCAACCTCGGCGACCCGACCAACTGGCAGCGCTTCTATTGGGTCGTCAGCGCCCAGGCGTTCCAAGGCACCCATAGCACCGGTCTCCAGCCACTGCCGGCGCGCTTCGCCGATGTCCTGGTGCAGCTCGTAGACAACCTGCACCCGGTGCCGCGTTTCATGGCCCTCGCGGGGGCCTACGCCCTGCTCCGCCCTCGGGGAATGCGCCGCATCGGCACCATCTGGGTCCTCGTTTTGGTGTGCTTCGTAGGGGCCCGAGCGTGGCTCGGCTTCGTGCGCAGCAATCCCGACGCCCTCGGCTACCTGATGCCGGCCTTCGGGGCTGTCGGGGCCCTCGCCGCCGCCTTCGTCGCCGCGGTCCTGGTGAGCTTCGGTCGCGCCGGCGAGGTGGTGCCCGGCCGGACCGCCGTGGTCGTGAGCGTGGTCCTCGCCGCCTTCGGCCTGGCCCAGATTCAACACTCGGTCGAAGGCGCCTCCCTCGCACGCTTCTCGGCCGTCGACGATTTCGAGCAGATCGGCCGGCGGACCCTCCCGGCCCGGGCCGTCGTCATCGCCTACAACCCCCAGACCATCTTCCGGATGTGGGGGGCCGAAGCTGCGGAGGAAATGAGGCCGGACGTGACCGTGGTCGCGATGCCATTTCTCAACTATCCGGGATTCGTCAACGCCCTCGCGGACACCGAACCGGCCCTGGAAGACGTGCTCCGGGGACGGGTCATGTCTGGCGCCCTCCAGGAGGGCGACCTCCAGAGCCTCGCCGCCCGAAGACCGGTGATGGTGGAGCTCGACCCCCGCCTCGGCCCCAACCTCTACCGCACCCTGATTCCCCACGGACTCTTCCACGAGGTCTTGCCGGACCGGACCTACGAAGACGACCGCGAACAAGGGGCCCTGCGAGCGGCCGCGGCGTACGAGCTCCTCGACCGACTGGTCGATGACGGTCGAGACGAGCTCGAGACGAGCCACCAGCTGCTCTGGTTCCTCTACCACCAGGCCCTCTATTACGCCGCCAATGGCCACTGGGCCCGGGCCCAGAAAGCCCTCGGGGCGGCGCGCTCGATCAACCCCCTGGCGACCGAATTGATCGGCCTCGAGGCCGCCGTCGCCGTCGCCGCCGAGGACGAAGACACGAGCGAACTCGACGTCACACCCTTCCTTTTGATGCCCCCGTAGCGGCCCGAGCGGGATACGCCTCTGCCATTTTTTTGGTTTCGGAGCAGATTTGAGGCATGTCGGTTGGAGTAGGAGAGTGTACGACATGCACGCACAGGCCGCTACCGACTGCCGTTCCCAGCATCAGCTCAACCTCCGGCTCCTCCGGTTTACCGCGTCTCCCCAGCGGGAGGAGCCGGTCATGCTGGCTCAGGACCTGCTCGCAGCGAAGCGGCCGGTGGACGCTCTCCAGGTGGTGGAGGCCGCGATGGAGCGGGACCCGGACGACTCGGATCTGCTGCTTACCCTCGGCGTTGCGCTCTTTCGCAGCGGCGAGGTCGAGTGGGCCCGGCGCGTCCTGGTGAAGGCCGTCTCGGCCGACGAAGAGTGGGCTGAGCCCTGGCGTTGGCTCGGAGAGACCCTCATCGAGGCCGGCGACCGGGACCGGGGCGTGCAGGCGTTGATCCGCGCTCAAGCCCTCGATGGCAGCGACTCCCAGGTTGCTCAGATCCTCCGGCGCCTGGCCCGGCAAGACGAGGTCGGCGCGCAGATCGCGCGCTTCTTCGCGCGTCCCGAGCTCGTCGACCCGGCCCTGCTGCTTCAGGACTTGATCGAGGATGAGCGCTTCGACGACGCGACGAAGGTCCTCGGGATCGCCCTCGCCGACGAGGACGATGACCCGGACTTGCTGCTCCTCAAGGGCCGCGTCGAGCGGGCGCGGGGACAACTCGAGGCCGCCAAGGACTCCTTCGAGCGGGCGACGGAGCTCGATCCGGGGTGGGCTGAGGCCTGGACCGAACTCGAAGAGCTATACCTCGAGGGCGGGGACGAAGACGGGGCCCGGGAGGTCGCGCGACACCGCCAAGCCGCCCAGCAACAGGCTGAAGAGCACGCCCGAGCGGCGAGTATCGCACGTGAGAACCAACGAGCGGCGAAGCGAGTGGCCGAAGAGAGGCGCGCCGCAGCAGAGGCCGCAGCGGAAGAGAAGCGTGCAGCGGACGCCGGCGCGGTCGTCCAGCTGACCACCAAGCTGACGACCGTCAGAGACGAGAAGGCGAGTGCAGAGGAACTCTCGGCGCGGGATCGAATCACCATCGATACAGATGGTGCGATGGACGCCCTGATCGAGATGCAGATCGAGGTGCAGCTCGACTCCTTCGACGAAGAGGCCGCCGAGGATTCGATCGAGATGCACATCGAAGTGCAGCTCGACGGCCTCGATGATGCGATAGCGCTCGAGGCCCACGCCCAGGCCCAGGCTGCGGCCCAGGCTGCCCAGGCTGAGGCTGAGGCTGAGGCCGAAGCTCTGGCCGAAGCCGAAGCCGAGATTTTGGCCCGGACAGAGGCTGCCGCCCGCGAGGACGCCCGGGCCCAGGCTCGGGAAGAAGCCCGCGCGAGGGTCGAGGCCGAGCTCGAAGCACGTATCATTGATGAGCAGGCCGCTGAGGCGGCTCGCGCTTGTGAAGCCGCAAAGGCCACCGCCCAGAAAGAGGCTTTCGAGCGCGCCTTCAACCAAGCCGAACTCGAGGCACGGAAGCGAGCAGCCGAGGCCAAGGTCCTGAAGCTCGAGGCCGAAGCCCGGGCCCGGGCCGACAAGGAGCAAGCCCAGCGCCGGGCAAAGATCGCCTCTGAGCGTGCGGATGTCGTCGCGAGTATTCGTCTCGCCCGGGAAGCGGCCTTCAAGCAGGCGCGGGTCGAAGCCGAGCGACGGGTCGCGGGCTCCGAAGAGCCGAGCACCGAAGACCTCGAGGCCGCCGCGAATGCTCGGGCCGCCGTGGAAGCCGCGGCGTTGGCGCGGCGCAAGGCGGTCCGCGAAGCCGAGGCCCGAGCCCGAGTGCGCGCCGAAAAGGAGCGTTGGGAGGCAGCGGCGACGGCCAGGGCGGAGGAAGCCGAAGAGCTACGCCAGAAGGCACGGCAGGCGGCAGCGGCGCAGAAGCGCTGGGAAGCCACGGCCTCGTCACGGGAAGCTGCTGGCCAGCGTGCCCTGAGTCTCGCCATCAAGTTTGTCGACGACGCGCGCAAGCGGGCGGCGGCGGCAGCAGCAGCAGAGAGTATCAATGTCGATTCGGATGACGGGGCCGTCTTCGAGCTCTCGACGCTCAAGCAAGCCGCTCCGGAAGCGGTCTTCGAGCTGTGCCGCCCGGTGTTCACCGGGGCTGGGATTGCCTCGGCAGAGCCCGGGAACATCGACGCGATGCTGGATCACCTGCTCGACGAGCTCCTCGAGGAGCTCGGACAAGAGCCCGGGGGCGACACGCTCCCCGGCATGCCCCTCGCCGGAACCTGCGACGGCGACGGCGGCGTCGGCATGACCCAGGCCGATCAAAGCCTGCGACTCCGGGGCGAGGGCGCGGTCCCCTACCAGCCCACCTCCTCGAGCGGCTTCCTCGCCGCCCAGACCCAGCCTGGAATCACCGCCCCGGTCGACGCAACGGTCTGAGATCTCTAGTCGAGGACGGCGCCGGCGCGACGGTTGCGGGTGTCGATGCGCTCGTGCTCGGCCATGAGGGCGCGGCGCACCTCGGCGGGAACGCTGTCGCGCAGTGAGATGCGGTAGCCCGTGTCGGTGTTGAACATGACGACGTAGCGTTCGCGGCGCTCCGGGTCGGGATAGACGTGCACTTTGTCGCCGACGTGCACGATGCGCAGCTGGTCCTTGCCCGCGGCGACGGTGCCGAAGACATAGCCGGCGAGGGCCTCGCTCGAGGGGCCCTCGAAGTCGACGAAACACGCGTGGTAGGTCTCTTCGTCCTGGAGATCGAAGCGCCCGCGGCTCTGCAAGTGCCGCTGAACCTCCTCCTGAGTCTGGTCCTCGACCCCGAAAGCACCGA
>JAFDCW010000803.1 GCA_019312705.1 Deltaproteobacteria bacterium | reverse complement strand
CGCGAGGGCCTGCTGCTCGGCGCGTACGCCCATGGATAGAAGCTGCTCGATGGCGGCGCCCCAACGCGGCTGGGCCCGGAAGAAGGGGTCGTTCTTCAGCGCGTCCTCGGCGCGTTTGATGTCTACGGCCTCGAGGGGGTGGGTCGCGTCCTCGAGGCCGAACTCTTTGATGTCATCTGGAGTCACGCCGAGGAAGTGGGCCTGGGGTACGGCGTAGATCCCGCTCGTATGGGCGGCGTTCCCCGAGCCCGCTTTGAGGGTGCGGTAGATGTTGGCGAAGCCGTAGGGGTCGCAGTCGGTAAAACAGTAGACCGGCAGGTCGAGGCGCTCGTTCAGCTGGCCTATGAAGCGCCGGGTCGCCCGGGTCGGCACGCCACCCATCTCGACGAGGATGCAGGGGATGCGCTCCCAGAACCGATGGCTCGCGAGGCGCTGGAACATGCCACCGGTCTCGATGACCAGAACGAACTCCGCCTCGGACTCGAAACGCAGCGGCGCCGGGTCTCGGGGGACCGTGTAGGCACCTCGGCCGAGGCGCGTCAGGTAGACTCGGAGATCGATGCCTTCGGGGGACGCGTCGATGATGGTCAAGAGCCCCGCGACGCTGCCGCCGTGAGACTCGGGGAAGAATCCGAGGGCCTCCCGGGTCACCCCGTCGCGGGCGGCGAGGGCTTCGAGGTCGTCGAGGATGGCGTCGGACGCGCTCTGCTCTTCGAAGCGGCAGTCGCCCCACGCCTTTGCGACGTAATACGCCTCTCGCTTGGTCGCGAACTCGTCCGCGTCGATGAGCTGCTTCGAGAGCGCCAAGAGCTTCATCGTCTGGGCAAAGGACCGGGCCGTGCGCACGCCGAGGCCGCGCCGTTTGGCTTTGCCCCCGATGACGAAGTGCCCGAGGTTCTCGTCGTAGCGAACGTTGGCGAGGGTCCGGGAGGGGATGGAGAGCTCGGGGAGCTCGCCGGCCTCCACGGCGTCGAGCACGCGCCGGGCGACGCTCTCGATGACCTCTCGAACCTTCTCGCGCCCGCTCATGGCGTTCTCCGGGAGCTCTGGACAAGCGCGTCGAGGCGGTCTTCGACCTCGCGTTGCTTCTCCTCGGGGAGGCCGAGGATCTCGCCGATGGCACCCGCGACGTGGGGCAGGTAGCGTTCGATCGCGTGGCGACGCTCCAGTTCGCGATCGAGGCGTCGCTCTCGCTTCAGGTGCGCGCCGAGCTCCCTACCGCACTCCATGAGGGCCAGGGTGATCTCCCGGAGAATCTCCGGATACGCGGCGATGGCCTCTTTGGACTCGCTGGTGAAGGGCACCCACACCGACGCGAGGTGCACGAAAATGGTCATCGGCCCGAGCGGCAGGGACCCCGGAGGCTGTTCGAGGCCGTAGCGCCGCCAGTGGGTTTCGGCCACCGCCCGCGTCGTCGCGCAGTGGGCTCGCTGATAGAGCAGGGGGACGCGGTTGGCGTACCGCAAGAGACGGACTGGCTCCCGGGCGCGCCGGTCATTCTGTTCGCCGACTCGCCTGAGATGCCCGTCCTCGGCGACCACCACATGGGGCGCGTCGACGCGGCCATACGCCAGGCCCACCTCGACGAGAAACGGATTGCCGCGGTAGACCGCCGGCGGGCGGGTGCGAATGGCGTAGAATGCGGCCGGGAGCTCCCGGGCGAGGCCCTCGCGGATGCCTGCCTCGCCGATCGGAACGACGCAGTCCGCCGGCGGCGCCGGGATCTTCGTTTGGCCGATCGCGCGGTGCAGAGCGACCGCCTTTTGTCGTGCGATGCGCTTCGGATAGGAGCGCCTCGTGAGGCCGGCGCCGGCCGCGTCGATGATGCGCCGGGCTCGCGTGCGCCCGACCTGGGTGAACTCGGTGCGCAGGAAGTCGTCCAAGTGCTTCGCCCGGGTCGCCTTGAGCATGGCGATGAGGCGACCGAGTTCGACTCCGTGGGGGTGAGGCTCGATGCGCTTGGGAGCCGGCGGTAGGGCCGTCGTGGACCGCGGGAAGGAGAGGGTGGTTCCGTCCGGCTCGATGAGGGTCAGGCTGACGTGGGGGTTCGCCACCGAGGTCAGCTTCAGGTAGAGGGGGATCGAGTGGTGGCCGTGTTGGTATTGGCCCTGCATGGCGATCTCGACCAGGGTTCCGTGGGGCCGATGCCAGGGCACATCGCGCTTCGAGTGGATGTCGGGGCGGTTCTTCTGGGTGTCTATCGAGATCTTCAGCTCTCGGGCAGGGGAGTCGGCGTCGGTCCGGCTGATGACGCGCATCGGCTCGCCGGTGGTGAGCTGGCCGTACATGCCCGCGGCGCTGATGCCCATGCCTTGCTGCCCCCGGCTCTGGGCGAGGCGGTGGAACTTCGAGCCATAGAGCAGCTTGCCGAAGATGCGCGCGATTTGCTCTTCGACGATGCCCGGACCGCCGTCCTCGACGCAGACCACGAAGATGCCCTCGTTGCCCTTGCCGGAGCGCCGAGCGACGGTGACGACGACCTCCGGGAGAAGCCCCGCTTCTTCGCTGGCGTCGATGGCGTTGTCGACCGCCTCCTTGACCGTCGTGAGCAGCGCCCGGGCCGGCGAGTCGAAGCCTAGCAGGTGCCTGTTCTTCGAGAAGAACTCGGCGACGGAGATGGTGCGTTGCTCCGCGGCGAGGGTGTGGGCATGCACACGCGGGGACATCGCTAGCACCAATGCCGTTCCCTCACGCCATTCGCCGGCTTACGTCCTCGGGGTGGACCTCGAAATACCTTTGGTATTCCTTCGGCCCGCCCCTGCGGGCGCGCTCGGCGACTGACG
>JAFDCW010000130.1 GCA_019312705.1 Deltaproteobacteria bacterium | reverse complement strand
AGGCACGCTTGGTGCCCGAGCAGACGCCCTGCTGGAGGGGGCAGTCGGGGGCCACGAGGTCGCCGGCCTCGTCGGCCGTGCCGTCACAGTCGTTGTCGTCTCCGTCACAGACTTCGCCCATCGGTCCCGTCTCGCTCGCGCAGAGGCCCCAGGACGCGGCCGAGTCGCAGGTCTGGGTGCCGGCCATGCAGAGGCCGATGTCGGAGCCGCAGGGCTGGGTCATGCCGGGAGTGCAGGTGCAGCCCTCGTCCGTCGTTCCGTCGCAGTCGTTGTCCATGCCGTCGCAGGCGGTCTCGTCCGCCTCGTAGTCGCCGCCGTAGTCGGTGCCGTCACACTCCGTGAAACCGCTGGCGCCGCAGCGCGCCACGGCCCCGGCGCAGACGCCCACGGTCAGTCGGCAGGTCGGCGCGGTGATGTCCTCGTCGGTCATCGTATCGCAGTCGTTGTCGACGCCGTCGCAGACCTCCATCGCCGCGGGGCTGATGGACATGTCCCCGTCGTCGCAGTCGGGGCCGAGGTCGCAGTTGTCGCCGTAGCCGTCCGAGTCCCCGTCGACGCACGCGGGGCCGGTGTCGCCGGTTCCGCTGTCCCCGGGGCCGGAGTCGGCCGTTGCGCTGTCGCCGGGGCCGGAGTCGGTCCCCGGGCCGGAGTCTGCGGGAACCCCACTGTCCGATGTTCGAGGGGGGTTCGAGCTGCAGCCGAGGGCGGCGGTCGCGGTGAGGGCGGCGATCAGGACAATTTGGGTATGCATCTAAAGAAGTCTCCGAGGACGTTTACGGACACGAGCTGGAGAGCTTCCCTCGGAAATGGACTTGGCCTCAATGGCGACGCTGACCTGTGCGTTTTGTCAGTCTGGGCGTCAGTTCTGGCCGGGGCACCGCGTCCCACCGAGGGGCCCTGACGGTCCTGACGGCCCGGACGGCCCATCGAGCGATTGAACGTGGCCGTCCCTTCCCCGACCATGGCCGGCGAAGAGCGGTGAGCTGAGACCAGAAAGAAAGAGAACTTGGCGATTCATCTGCACAGGTCCAACCGCTCCGAGGTGCTGGTCGAGATGCTCTGCCAGGTCCTCGGTGACAACTGGCCGACGGATCCGTTCTTGGAGTTTCCGATCGTGGTCGGCAGCCGGGGCATGGAGCGATGGCTCCGCCACGAGGTAGCGACCCGCATCGATATCGCCGCGGGCCTGGCTTTCCCATTTCCGCGGCAGGCGCTGACCGGAGCGGCGCGGTGGATCCTCGGCGGCGCCGAAGATCCGGACGCGGCCTTCTGGCAGTCGACGCCCGCCATGGCGCAGGAGGCTCAGCGCTGGGAGCGCGAGGGTCTCGCCTTCGAGTTGGTCGGTTTGCTACGGCGGCACCTCGACGAACCGGACTTTGCCTCGGTCGCTCGGTACCTCGGGGAAGGCCGTGATCGGTCCGGGCAGTCCGTGCCCTCCGCCAACTCTGGCGCACCGCCGGTGACGGCTCGGGAGCTGCTCTTCGCTTCCGAGGTCGCCGACGTCTTGGACCGGCTCATGCACGACCGGCCCGAGGAGTCGGTTCGTTGGGCGGAGGATCCGGCGTCGGCCGAAGAGCAGCACCGCTGGCTCGCCACGCTGCTCGGCGACATCGGGGCGGCGACGCACGCCCACTCGCCGGCGGTCCTCCACGGCCAGCTCGCCAGCATGGCGACGACGCCCGCAAGCGCCGCGGGCCGGACGATGTGCATCTTCGGCCTCTCGACGATGGGCCCCGGTGACCGGGTTCGCCTGGCGGCGATCGCCCGTTCCATCGACGTTCACCTCTTCGTTTTGGTGCCGACGGATCAGTGGATTCAGCACCAGCGCACGCACGGTGAAGCCAACGCAGCCCGTCGCGACGCGCAAACCGTGGCCGACCAGGAGCGCCTCGAGGCCGAGCTCGCGTCCGACAACCCAATCCTGATTTCTCTCGGGGCACCGAGTCGCGACAGCCAGGTGTGGCTCGAAGAGGTGGGGTACCAGGGGGATCAACTCGAAGCGGAGGACCCGGCGCGGTCCGCCCCGACGACCCTCACTCGCCTGCAGGGCTGGGTTCTCGCGGCCGAAGGGACCGAGGCGGTGCAAGGGGTGTGGGGCTTCGACTCGACGGTCAGCGCCCACAGCACCTACGGCGCCCTCCGCCAGTGCGAGGTCCTCCGTGACGAGTTGCTCGGCATGTTTGCCGCCGACCCGACCCTCGAGCCCCGGGACGTCGTGGTGATGACGCCGGACATCGAGACCTACGCCCCTCTGGTAGCGGCGGTGTTCTCGCGGACCGGCCTCGCCGAGGGCGGTGCCGACCGGTCATCGCGCACCCAGCCCCCGCGTCTGCCCCGCATCCCGGTCTCCATCGCGGACCTGGGCCTCCGGCGCACCAATCCCGTGGCCGAGGTATTGCTCAAAAGCCTCGAAGTCGCCGGCGAGCGGCTGACGGCAAACTGGGTCCTCGACTTCCTCGCCCTCGAGCCCGTGCGCGTGCGCTGGGGCCTCGACGACGACGACCTCGCCGACATGCGCCAGCTGATTCGCGACTCGGGGCTGCGGTGGGGAATGGACGCGGCCGATCGCGAGGCCGTCGACCAGCCTGCCCTCGACCAAAACACGGTGCGATTCGCCGTCGAGCGTCTGGCCCTCGGCGTGCTGATGCCCGACGAGCACGCCCTCGGCGTCGTGCCCGACCCGTCGGGGGAGCTCGCGCCCGCCGTACCCCTCGAGATCGAGAGTCGCAGCCGGGTATCCCGGGTGGGACGCCTGGGGGTGATCCTGCGCACCCTCGGCGCTTTGCGAACTCAGCTCTCCCAGCCCGCGACCCTCGAAGTCTGGCGGGGCCGGCTGGTCTCGGCTCTCGATGGCCTCGCGGCGACCTCCGAGAAGTCGAGCTGGCTGCGCGCCGAGGTGGACGCGGCCCTCGATGACCTGGCCCGCGTCGGGGGGCGCCTCGGGGGTCTTTTGGTCGAACGCGCGGCGGTGCTTCGGCGGCTCGAGGGCAGCTTCGAGATGCCCTCCCGGGGGGACAGGGTCATCACCGGTGCGGTCCAGGTGTGCGCCCTCGAGCCGATGCGCTCGGTTCCGTTCCGGGTCGTCGCCCTCCTCGGTATGGACGACAAGGCGTTCCCCCGGGCAGGTCGTCGGCGGACCTGGGACCCGATGGAGCAGCGCCGGCGAGGCGAGCGCGATCGACGTGAGATCGATCGCCACCTCATGCTCGAGGCGATGCTCTCTGCCCGGGACCGGTTGCTCGTGCTCTGGTCCGGCCACGACGTTCACCACGGCAAGGAGCAGGCCGCCGCCGTCCCGGTCGAAGAGCTCCTCGAGACCCTCGGCCAACTGACGGGCCTCGCGCGCCGGGATTTGGTTCGCCAGCATCCCCTGCAACCCTGGAGCGCGGGGAATTTCGGTGCGGTACCTCAGAGCTTCGACCAGGGCATGGCAACCGCGGCGGTCCGGCTTCGGGAGATCGAAATCGGACAGCGCTCCGCACGCCCCCTCGGTCTCGCCGCCAGCGGGACGTCGCCCCTGCCGCCAGAAGAAGCGCTCCCGGAGGTCCTCGAGTTCGAAGACCTGGCGAAGGCGCTCTTGCGGCCCCACCAGCTTCTCCTCCGAGACCGCCTCGGCCTCTCCATTAATAGAGAAGAGGCTGTCATCGAGGACCGGGAGCCCCTCGAACTCGATGGCCTCGAGGCCTGGGCTCTCCGGTCCCGGACCATTCGCCACCTGCAGAGTCTGCATGAAGAGCCCTCGGAGGTTCCCAGAGGGGGCTCCGGCGCAGTGCACAACCGCGAGGGTCTGGTCGAGGCGCTCCGCGCGCGGGTCGCCGGGGAGGGCGCCCTGCCGCTCCGGGCTGGAGGCCTGGCCATCCTTCGTCGGGAGGTGGACCTCGCCGAGGCGGTCCTGGTGAACCTCGACGATATCGCCGGCGACCGCGCCGACGAACTCGACATCCGCGTGAAGCTCGATGACGGGCTGGTCCTGGTGGGTCGCGTCGAAGATGTGGTTCTGCGGGACGGCGAGCTCTTGCTGCATTGGTGGACCCCAGCGAAGGCCGCCAACGAACAGGCGAAGATGCTCGCTTGGCTTCACCTCCTCGGAGCGGTAGCCGCCGGGCACCGGGCCGTTGGCGGGCGCATCGTGGGTCATGACTCGCGCGGTACGAGCAAGCGCGCCGGCGGCGACTTCCTGGTTTTCGATGGGACCGCCGAGGAGGCCCGGGCCGAGCTCGAGGGGCTGGTCGGCCTGTGGCGCCTTGCCCGACAGCGTCCCCTTCCGCTCTTTCGCAAGACGTCGTTTGCTGCCGCCAAGGTCCTCGATGCCGCTCGGCCAGACCAAGACGAACGCGCGCTTCACGCCAAGCTCATCGCCGCCGTGGCTGAGGGCTGGCGGGGCGGTGAACGCTCCCCGGGGGATGTCGATGACGCCTGGATCGCGACCTTCTTCGTCGACTACGACCCCCTCGACCACCTCGAAGACGCAGGGGACGGGGGGCTCCTCGGGTTGGCCCGGCGGGTCTGGGTCCCGGTCCACCGGGGGCTGCGCGCCGGGGGCGAACTCAGCCCACGCTGGATGGCCGGAACCGGCGCAGGTGCATCATGAGCACCTCGAGCGACTGGTCGGGCGTCGAGGCCCTGCCCCTGGGCAAGACGCTCCTCCTCGAGGCGAGCGCGGGGACGGGGAAGACTTGGCAGATCGAAGGGCTCGTGGTGCGCCTAGTCGCCGAGTACGAGGTGCCCATCGACCGCATCCTGGTCATCACCTTCACCAACGCCGCGACCGCGGAGCTCCGCGACCGTGTCCGCAGCCGACTGGTGAAGGCCCGGGACGCCCTCGGCCAGCCTGCCGCGCCGGACGACGACCCCATCCTCTCGGCGCTCTGGGCCTCCGGGGACGTCGGGGCAAAGCGCCGCAGCCTGCTCGCGACGGCGCTCTCATCGTTTGACCTCGCCCCAATCTCGACCATCCACGGCTTCAGTCAGCGCATGCTCGATCAGCTCGCCTTCGAGTCGGGGCAGGAGCCCGGGCTCGAGCTCGTCGCCGACCCCGCGTCGATCATTCAGGAGCTCGTCGACGACGACATCGCCCGGGTCTACGCCGAGGCCACCGAGCTCGAACTCGCGGTGCTCACCGACATGGGATGGAGCCGGGAGTACCTCGGCAAGTTGGCCAAGGCGATGAGCAAGGCCGTCGAGCCCGTCGTCGAGCCCGTCGTCGAACCCGGCGGTTCCGACGACGGTGCAGGCGTGCCCCGTCCTCTCGATTGCGTCGAGGCCTGGGTCCAGGCGAAGGACGACCTTCAACAATGGCTCGAGGGTGGGGCGGGCGTCACGGCCGTCGTGGCCGTCGAAGACGAGCTCGAGCGCAAGAAGGACAAGCGGGTGAAGGGCCTGCGCCGGGACGTCATCGGCAAGCACCTGCCGGCCTTGAAGCGCTGGCTCGCCGGGCCGGCGTTGCGCTCCGGTCGGGGCGGCGGCGCCAAGCCCACGACCTGGTCCAAGAACCTCCAGGTCCCTCATCTCGAAGAACACTGGGTCGCGGGCGCCGAGGCGATGAGGTCCTTCGAGGGTTATGCGCTCTTCGAGCGGGTCACCGCCCTCTTCGCCGCCCAGGACGCGCTCTGGCCCACCGCCATCGCGTCGTTCGCGGCCCGGGCCCGTCGCCACATCGACGACGAGTTGGTGCGCACCGGCCGGCTGACCTACAGCACGATGCTTTCGCGCCTCGCCGAACGCATCGCCGAGGAGGCCTCGGCACGAGGGCCAAGAGTGCCAGGAGTGCCAGGAGGGCCAGCAGGCCCAGATGGGCCCCTCACCGAGGCCATCCGGTCTCGCTTCGACGTGGCCCTCGTCGACGAGTTTCAAGACACCGACGGGGCCCAGTGGCCGGTCATGCGAGCGGTCTTCTCCCATCCCGAACGCCGGCTCCTGATCATCGGCGACCCCAAGCAGGCGATCTACGCCTTCCGCGGCGCCGACGTGCATGTCTACCTCGACGCGGCCGAGGTCGCCGACGAGCGCGCGACCATGCGCACCAACTGGCGCTCCGACGCGGCCTACGTCGATGCGATGAATCACCTGTGGGCAGAGGGGTCTGGCGCCTTCGACCTCACCGACGTCGACTACGTGAAGGTCGGCGCCGCGCCGAACCACAAAAAGCCACGGATCCGCCGGCTCCCGTCCCGGGGCGACCGCCCGAGCCGTGCCTTCGAGCTCCGATGGCTCGATGGCGATACTCTCCAGACGGGCACGCGCTCCGTCGGCAGCAAGAACCTCGGACAGGACGCGGCGTCCCACCTCGCGGCCCTCGAGGCGGCGCGTCTGCTTGAAGAAGGGGCCGAGATATTCACGGCTCGTAGCGCTGACCACGACGCGAGCTGGAGCCCCCTGCGCCCGGGGGACATCGCCGTCCTGGTGCGCACCAACAACCAGGCTTTGCGGGTGCGTCGGCACCTCGACCGCCTCGGCGTTCCCTCGGTCAGCGCCGGCCGGGGCACCGTGATGGACAGCCCGGTCCTGGGCTGGCTCTGTGCGTGGCTCGATGCTGCAGCCGACCCCGGCCGGGATCGTCCGGCCCGCGCGCTGGCGACGACGCCCCTCTTCGGATGGACCGCCCTCGACCTCGCGACGGCGATTTCAGCCGCCGACAACCGCTCCCCCGACAACACCGCCGCGGCGCATCGGTGGGACGACTGGTTGCGCAGCATTCAGTATTGGGCCGGGCTGTGGTCCACCCGCGGTTTCGTCCGTGTCTTCGAGGCGGCCCTCGACGACTTCGGCGTGGTCGGGCGGCTTCTCGGGGGGCAGCAAGGCGAGCGCTACGCCACGGACCTCAGGCACCTGGTCGAGCTCTGCCATGCGGAAGAACGCCGGACCCGGCTGGGCCCGTCGGGGCTTGCGAGCTGGCTCCGGGCGGCCCGCGATGGTGCCGGGGATGGTGCCGACGATGCCCAGGCCCTGCGCCTCGAGAGCGACGCCCGAGCCGTGCAGTTGGTCACCATTCACAAGAGCAAGGGCCTCGAGTACCCGGTGGTTTTGCTTCCCTTTGCCTGGGCCGACTACCAACCGTCGGACCGCGGGGGCCCCCTCGAGTGGCACGCCGAGAAGCGCGACGGGGGGGGCTCCGAGATTCGGCTCAACCTCGAGCTTCCGGGCACCGACAGCCGCGCCCGGGCGGCCGCCCAATGGGAGCTCGAAACGCGGCAGGAGCAGCTGCGCCTGCTTTACGTCGCCCTGACCCGAGCGCGCCATCACGCCGTCGCGTGGCTCGGTCCCCTCGGTACGAGCGGCGGAGACACAGGCTCTCACGCCCTCGGGCGCATGGCCCTCCGGGCGCGGGACGCCGACGGGACGCCCGTCGCCGACGGCGAATTCCCGGTGTTTCCCGCGAGCAGCAAGTCCCAAAAGCCTGAAGTGCAAGAAGCCCTCGCGGCCCGGGGGCAGGCGGCCTGGGCCGAGGTCGAGGCCCGCTTCGAACTCCTGGCGAATACCTCCGGTGGGTCCGTGGGGTGGTCCGTCGAGGCCGCCATCGAAGATCGCACGCAGCTCTCGCTCCCCCTCGGCAGGGCAGATGCCTTCGAAGCGAGGCCGTGGCCGGATGGGCGACGGCTGGTCACTCCCTGGGAGGTGTCGAGCTATAGCGCGATGGTCGCCGGCCGTACCTTCGACGCGAGCGAGCCCCAGCGCCTCGACGAGGTGCATGCGGTCGACGCCGAGGGTGGGCTCCGAGGCCCCGGCGCCGAAGGCCGAGGCCTCGACGCGCCAACCGGTGCGCAGGTCGAGCTGGGCGAGCCGGTTGCGCCCGGCGCCCCAGAGGACCGCCTCGACGGTCCCATCCCCACCGCCGAGCTGCGCGGCGGCACCGACATCGGGACCTGGGCCCATGCGGTCTTCGAAGACCTCGATTTCCGAGAGTGCGCTGCTCGCGATGGCCGGGACCTCGAGACTTTGGCTCGCGACCTCGGCGCGCGCCACGGGGTGCGCGCCGCGTGGGATCACCAGCTGCTCGCATCGGCGCTCCCGGGCATGCTCGATACGCCCCTCGACGGCGGCCCGACCGGCCTCGCCAGCGGCTTTTCCCTGCGCACCCTCACCGACGGAGATCGCCTGGACGAGCTGGGCTTCGACCTCGGTCTCGGGGATGGTAACCGGTGGCGCTTCCAAGCCGGAACGCCGGCTGGTCTCTTGAACGAAGCAGGGGCCCGGGTCGCCCTCGAGAGTCGCCTGGGCGACGCACATTGGGGCGGAGAAGAATGGCTCCGGGCGGTTTTGGAGCGGCCGGTCCTTCCCGAAATCGCCGGCATCCTCACGGGCTTCATCGACCTGACCTTCCGCGTCGAGGTTGCCGGCTCGTCCCTCGCGGCCGGTGAGCAGCTGCGCAAACGGCACCGGTACTTCGTTTGCGACTACAAGACCAATCGCATCGCTCCGCCGAACCAACGCCAGAACTCGCGGCGGTTGCACTACACGAGGCCGTGGATGGCCTGGGAGATGGCCCACCACGGCTATCACCTC
>JAFDCW010000802.1 GCA_019312705.1 Deltaproteobacteria bacterium | reverse complement strand
GGTCGTCTCTATCGTTGAAGCACGGGCTCCCGCCATGTACGAACAGAGCCCCTCGGCCCCCTCGCCGGGGCCGTCTTCGTTAATAGAGGCCACCTCCAGCCTCGGCACCGCGTAGAACGCGATCTCCCCGCGCATCTCTCCGCATCGATGGCGATCTCTTGGGTCAGGCCCCGCACGATCTCCCGCTGGTCCAAGATGGATGTCCCTGTTGCAAATGTCATCCGTCCTCAAATCGTAGAGTAGATCATCAACCTACCAGGCCAATGCAAGTTACGTCGCACAATGCAGACGCACGTTGACCCTCGATTGACTCCCCAATTCAGTCAGAACTACGCCGAGCGGCGGTAGGTGTGGTGCAGCCCGCCAAGAACGGGCGCTGAGATGATGTCGCCGTCGCCGCATTCGATGCAGCGAGGTTTCGGAGAGTTACCCGCGAGGGCCTGGATTGGCACAAGGATGGGTGCCACTCAGCCCTCAAGAACGGCTTGACGTAACTCCCATAGCCAAACGTGTTTCGAGTTTCCGGGAGGGGTAGCCCCGTCCACAGGGGAGCCCCTGTCCCGACGATGCACGGGGCGCCTTGCCCGGCCGTTCGCATCCTGGTTGAATGCCCGCATGAGATGCCGTGACACGAGCCTCTGCAAGCCGTTGAATCTCGGGCGTCGTCATCTACGGGTGACGGCGTTCGTTTTCGCGGCCGCCCTGGCGTCGGGTTGCGGCGAAGAGCCGAGGGCGCACGAGGTCGAGTCGTCTCCCTACCCGCACGAGTGGATCGTCGCGGGCGACGTCCTCGATCCCGATCTTCGTGAGCCAGGGAGAGTGGCGGTCGCCTATGCGCAGCGGGTGTTCCGGGGGACAGGGACCCACCGGGAACTCGAGCTGCCGGGCGCCTCTGATGCGCTGCGGCGCTACCTCTACCTCGGGAAAGTTCCGCCCGTCCGGGCCGGGGGCTCGATACCTTCCAGGATCGGTCTCCAATCGTTGGCAGGAAAGGGACCGGGCGGTTCGAGCGGCCTCTCCGTCTTCGCCTCCGTCCGCCCCGGCATCACGGCCAGCAACGATGTCGGTGCCACGGTCGTGCTCTGGCTGGCGTTCGACGACGGATCGACCGCGCTGGCGAAGGTGGCTTTGCGCCCCCTCGAACTGATCGACGTGGAGGATGGGCCGTCCTACGCGTTCCATCCCGACTGGGCCGTCGTGCCGCCGCCGGAGGGGCCGCGATGACGACTGCGCGCGACCGGCAGGCCGCAAAGGGTCGCGAGGCGAGGAGGCCGTCATGAGCGATTCGAACGACGACAGTCGCCGTGTCTCGGAGGACGCGACCGTGCCCACGGCCTCTGGAGACAGGGCGACCGGGGGCGCCGAGGCGATCGGTGGCTACGACCTCGTTCGCGAGCTGGGATGCGGAGGACAGGGCGTCGTCTACCTCGCCGAGGACCGCCGCCTCTCGCGCCGCGTCGCGATCAAGGTCCTGACGGCCTTCGGCGCTCGTGACGAGAAGGTCCTCAGGAGATTCGAACGCGAAGCGCGGCTCTCCGCCAGACTCGATCACCCGAACATCTGCGCCGTCTTCGAGGTCGGAGAGCATGAGCGCATGCCGTTCATCGTCATGCGATACGTCGAGGGGACCACGCTCGCCGGCCGCATCTCTGCGGCGAGGAGCCAGGGCATCCCGACCCTCGCCAGTTTCGTCGACTTCGAGACGGAACCCGAGCCCGAAGAACCCGTGTCGGCCGGGTCGCGGTCCGCGCCGAGCCGGGCCGAGCACGATGCCACGCTGCTGATCATCGAGAAGGTCGCGCGCGCCCTGCACCATGCGCACGAGAAGGGTGTCATCCACCGCGACATCAAGCCCGGGAACATCATGGTGACCGACACGGGCGAGCCGGTCATCCTCGACTTTGGTCTGGCCGGCGACGACGATGGCGAGGTCGATATTACCGTGGCCGGCGACGTCTTCGGAACCCCCGCCTACATGGCTCCCGAGCAGGTCCGGGGAAACACGGCCGCGATCGACCGCCGGACGGACGTGTGGGCCCTCGGCGCGACCCTCTACGAATGCGTGACTCTTCAGCGTCCTTTCGTCGCCGCGACCTCGTCGGCGCTCATGAGGGAGGTCCTCGAGCGCGAACCGGAGGACCCACGCAAGCTGAACCGGTCGGTGTCGCGGGATCTGAAGATCGTGCTCGAAGCGGCGCTGACCAAGAAGCGCGCAGGACGGTACGAATCGGCCCTCGCGTTCGCGCAGGACCTGAAGCATGTGCGCGAGCGCAAGCCGGTCCTGGCACGGTCGGTCGGGATCGGCACGCGTTTCGTGCGGTGGGCTCAAAGAAACCCCCTCGTGGCGGGAGCGTGCGGCGTCGCGCTCCTGATCCTCTCGGCGGGGCTTGCCGTCACTGCGATCAAGAACGCCCAGCTCGCCGGCAAGAATCTCGAACTCAAGCGAGAGAAGGACGCCACGACCGCGGCCCTGAATCGGGCGCGGCGTCAGGAATACCGCGCGGCGCTCATCGGTGCCCGCGCGTCGATGGTGAGCGGCAGTGGACGCGAAGCGGCCGCGCTCCTGACCTCGTGTCCGGACGACCTGAGGGGTTGGGAGTGGAGACACGTGAGCCTCGCCGCCGACGCGAGCATCCGGACCCTCGACCGGGGAGAGCGGACTCGACCGCTGGCGCTCATGTTCACGCCCGACGGCCGCGAATTGCTCGTGGGAAGTGCGGGTCGCATCCGGGGCTGGGACACGGCCGACTGGTCCGTGGTCCGCGACATCGATCTGAGTGGCCGGG
>JAFDCW010000801.1 GCA_019312705.1 Deltaproteobacteria bacterium | reverse complement strand
CGCCTTCTTCACGTAGTCGAGGTCCATGCCGGCGACGATGAAGCGGGCGTCGTCCGGGAGCGAATAGGCGAGGGCGACGTTGCCGGTGAGCTCGACGAGGTTCGCGAGGGCTATCGCGTGCACGCAGCGCAGGTGGTTCCGGACCGCGCGGCGGTCTGCCATGGTGACTCGAGAGCGGCCCACCTCGAGCTCCTCGACCGTCGCCCCGATGGTCGCCGTGTAGGGCGCGGCCCGGCTGATCACCTGGCTGAAGAGCTTCTTGCCCCCCGGGTAGCGCGAAAACTGGTCCCACATGATGCGGACGAAGTTCTTATCGGCCTCGGCGAGGTCGGGGATCAGGCGGGCGGCCACGTTCATGCTTCTTCGCATAGGACGGGTCGGGCCTCAGAACAAGCCGATGGAGAAGTGCAAGGTCCCGACGGGCTCGCCGAGCTGCTCTCGGCGGTCGAGGACGAAACCGTAGTCGAGGGCCAAGGGGCCGACCGGGGTCTTGAGGCGTAAGCCGAGGCCAGCGGTCGCGCGCAGGGTGAAGAGGTCGAAGAAGCGTGGTTCGGCCCAGAGGTTGCCGACGTCGGTGAAGACGCCGCCGTAGAGGGAGCCCCAGATGGGGAAGCGCAGCTCGCCGCGGATGAGTACGAAGGTATCTCCGGCCCTGACGACGTCGTTCTGACCGAGGTCTGGGTCCGCCGCGACCGCCGTGGCGAGGTCCTGGGGCATCATCGCGTCCTGGTAGTAGCCGCGCATGGTCTCGACCCCGCCCATGTAGTAGCTGCGATTCGGGTACGTTCGCGAGGCGTCGTTCGTGTGGAAGATGCGGCCGCCCCGAACCTGCACGGCGAAGACCGTCTTGCCGACGACCGGGATGTAGCCGCTGGCGGTGAAGGTGAGCTTCACGAAGTTCGATTCGAAGGGGACCATGTCGGGGCCCTGGGGCTCGGCGTCGAGGGTGATGGCGTACTCCGCGCTGATGGACCCGAAGAATCCCCTCGTCGGATCGAAGGGATTGTCCCGGAGATCGAGGGCTAGGGTCAGGGGGACAGCGAAGATCGTCGACTCGCCTTCGGGGACCCGGAGCAGCCGGTCGAGGCGCGGGTCCATGTTCATCATCAGGTAGTCGTTGAGATTCTCTCCGGTGAAGAGCTCAACGTTCGAGTTCTCGAGGTTGACGCCCCCCGAAAGCGCGAGGCGTTTGAGGGCTCGCCAGGTCCCGGTGATGCTGCCGCCGTTTTCGTCGAGGCCGAAGTCGCGCTCGTTGTCCCGGCGGTGATAGACATTGATGCCCGCGCGCACGTTGGCGAGGCCGCGGATGTGGGGCACGAGCATGCCGAGGGAGAAGTTGCGCTCGAGGCGATTCTCGACGGTCAGAGCTTCGTAGCGTTCTTCGAGAACCGGGTCGACGAAGATGAACTGGTAACCCAGCTGCACCCGGACCGTCGTCGTCACCCCGTAGCCGAAGAGGTTGCGGTAGCCGTACTCGAAGCCTCCGCGCAGCCCCTGCCCCGTCGAGAACCCCGCCGTGAAGTCGAGGTATTGGGGCTTTCGTTCGGCCACGGTCACCACGATGTCCTTCACCTGGGCCGGCAGGTCCGGGTCCGCGACCCCGATGTTCACCCCCGAGAAGACCCCGATCTCGAGCAAGCGTCGCTGGCTCTCCCGGGCCAGGGACGGCCGGTAGAGCTCCCCCGCCTCGAGTACGACCCGGTCTCGGATGAGGTTCTCCGACGTATTGTCGGCGCCCTCGATGATGACCCGGCCGACGCGAACGGCGAATGCTTCGACGACGGTGATACGTATTTCCGCCCGGGTTCGGTCTTCGGAAAATGCCACGACCGGCTCGACCCGGGCGAAGAGGAAGCCGCGCTCCCGGTAGGCTTCGACGATACGGATCCGAGCCTCTTCGAGGGCGAGCTGAGAAAAGGGCTGGCCGCGGCCGAGCTCGCTGGTGACGAGGATCTGACGAGTCGTCAGGGCGGCGTTGCCGTCGACGTCCACGCGCTGGAGCATGGTCCGGGGCCCCTCTTGCACGGGGACTTCGACCCGGGCCCGGTTTTGTTCGGTCCGCTGCATGCGCGCCGGGCCGACCTGGGCCGAGAGGAAGCCCATCGCGGCATAGAGCTCGACTAGGCGTTCGATCGCGGCTTTGTAGGTCGGCTCGTAGTAGACGCGGTGAGGGTTGGGTTCGTGGGGCGACGGGGACGTCCGGTGCCCGGAGCTGCCGCCGAAGCCGATTTCATCGACGATGGCCCCGTCGACCGGCTCGAGGGGCTCGGCCCGGGGGAGGTCTTCGTCGAGGTAGCTCTCGACTTCGTTCCGCAGGTGCGCCTCGTCCAGAAACTGCGCGCCCGGGAAGGAGATCTGCGTGACCTTCAGTACCGACCCCGGGGCGACGCTGATGTCGAGGTAGGCGCTTTCGGGTCGAGGTCCCGTACGCCGGATCACGGACGCGCGGGCGTCGTAGAACCCATTGCGCTGGTAAAGGTCGATGACACGTTCGCGAATCCCCATGGCCACCGCGTCCGTGAGCGGGTCTTCGCCGAGCTCGAGGACGTCTTCGATGTCTCCCCGGCGAAGGGGGGCGAGGCCGCGATAACGAACCTCGTAGCGCCGCCCGGGCCGTGAAGGGATGGAGACCACGACCCCGGTGCCGGACGTCTCTCCCATCACTGCGGGGCCGAGTCGCGCCTCGAACCATCCCCGGGCGCGCATTTCGGTTTCGGCTGCGCGCACCGAGCTACTGATCACGTCCCGGTCGAGCACGTCGCCGACGTCGAACTCGAGGCTGTCCCC
>JAFDCW010000800.1 GCA_019312705.1 Deltaproteobacteria bacterium | reverse complement strand
AAGTTCTCGTACGCCCAGGCCGAATACTACCTGGATACCGAGACCAATCGCGAGGAGTGGCTCTGGCGCCTCGACTGGCGCGGGCGCCTCCGGCGCTTCACCCCCGGGTCCACCCTCGGCGAGCTCGGGGGGATCGTCGGGAGCATCCCCGGATTCTCAGACCTCAATTTCTCAGTGCACTGATGGCTCGCCCCAAGCAACAGAGACGCTCGCTCCTGCGTGACACCCAAGGTCACGCGACGACCGAAACGGTCATCATGCTGCCCGTCTTCATCCTGATTTGGGGCTTCATCACCTGGGCGAGCCACGTCTTCGAAGCTCAGCTCGACCTGGTGTCGACGACGCGCGATCACGCTTGGCAGCATGCGATGAACGACTGCAACGGGGGCGTCGGAGGCGGAACGGACCTTCGCCGGGCTCCCGACACGGACCTTGGGCCGGTCAGCGACGTGCTTGGGGCAGTCGACGCCGTGGTCGGCCTCTTCCCCGGATTCGGCGAATACTGGCCGGGGGTCGACTTCGAAGAACACCAGTATCAGCGCGAGGGCGTCGTCCCGGCCCCGGAGGTCACCGGGGCCCCGGACCAGCGGACGGCCCATCGCCTCGTGCTGCTCTGCAACGAGGACCACGAGACGCCAGATCTCGAAGAGATGTCGAACAACGCGTTCGGAGTATTCGGGGGGGGGCTCTAGTGGAGCGGCCGAAGTACACGCGATTGGGTTTCGTTTGGCGGGTGAAGCACTACGCGCCAAAGTTCCTTCGGCTGACCGCGTTCTTCGCCGTCCTGTATGTCGCCCTCGTCGTCGCGGTCGGCTACGAAGCGCGCGCTCAGATGAACGAGCAGATGATGACCCTCGGGGTCGACATGCTGCGCTACGAGGGCGCCGACTACCAACGGGACCCCCGCACCCTGCTCCTCAACGGTCAGGCGATCCGACTCTCGACGGGGCTCGCCCCCCACGACCTCGAGCACGTCCTCGACTACTACGAAGGCCGGTGTATGGAGCGGGACGGTCGCTTCGCGGATCAAATCGCCGAGCTCGTCGATGGGGACCCGGTGGCCCTCGAAGCCGAGGCCCGGCTCCTCGACCCCACGTTGCGCGAAAGCGATGACGAGCGCGGCTACGTTGCCTGCCTCGACACCCTGAGCGACGAGCGCCTGGACTCGGACGGCGTCGCAGCCGCGTTCCAGCGTTTCCAGAACTCCCTCGACCTCTCCGAGTTCGGCGAGCTGCGCTACATCTATGCCGAGCGCGCCCGAGACGGTGGAACGTTCTTCGTCGCATTCTGGATCGAGGGGTCGTTCAAGATCGTCGACATGTTCCCGAAGGACGTCGACGCACCGGGACGCGATGTTGCCGGAGTGCCTCGCCCCCCGAGCGCCCGCCGGATCCTCAGCTCGTGGGAAGAGGGAAGACCCCAGGCAGTGACCACCTACGTAGGCGGCGCCCTCGCCACCGGCGAGCTCGATGCTTTCTATCGGGAAGAGATGCACGACGCCGGCTGGGAGGTCATCGAGGTCGATGAATCACCCCTCGAACTCCACGGTCAGCGTGGAGCGCCGGAGGGCTTCCTGACCTTCGAGCGCGAAGAACGCATGGTCAGCCTGGTAATGTCGACCGGCGCGGACGGCCCGGTCACCACGGTCCTGACCCACCGCTAGAGCCCATGGGTCGTCTCATCCTGCTCATCGCCCTCCTCGGCCCCCTGGCCTTGACTTCATCGGGGTGCGGGGAGTCGCCTCAAGGACTGCCTTCAGCAGACTTGCTGCCCCCGAGTTCCGGGCGACGCCGGGGCCCTCCGGTCCCCGAAGAACGTTTCACCGGCAGCACCCCGGCCCGGGCCCGCATCCAGTATGGGCCGAGCGACAACGTATCGCTTGCTGACTACCGGGGTCGAGGTGGGGGCGGTGGAGGCGGTGGAGGCCGGTCCATTCGACGGCCACCTGGCTATCCTCGGGGCCAGCGGCAGACTCCGGAGGATGTGCACATCGCTGCTCGGGAGGTCGGCGGTCGAACCATCCGGCGCGGCTCCGAAGCGTGCGAGCTCGCCTACGAGGCGATGCGCGACCTCCAGACCGAACGGCGGCAAAAGACCCCGGGGCATCGACCGAGCCCCGTGGACCACGACAACTTCGTCGAAGGGTGCGAGCGGCGGCCGGAGATCGAGCAATGGTGCCTCGTCCCGAGCTTCATCGCAGACAACGTCGAGGAGTGCGACCGCCGCGCCCATACTCGCTATCAAAGTGCCCTGAACCGCCTGGAAAGGCAGCAGGACGGTGAAACCGTGGACTGGGCTCCCGCGGAAGACGCCCCAGAAGCCGCAGAAGCCCCAGAAGCGCAGAATGAAACCGGCGCGCCACCCGCGGGGCCGACACGCCTGACGCCCTGAACCGCAGTTGGCGTTGACGGGATGGCTCCCCTTCTCCCATGATCAAGACCATGCTTTTCCCCTTTCGTCTCGTCCCCTCCATATTCATCGCCCTCTTCTTTGGTGCGGCTGTCACCGTCTCAGCGTGCGGCGACTCCACCGGAACTCCCTCGGACGGATCCGCGGACGGATCCATGGACAGCAGCGGTGACGGAAGCACTGGGGGTGGGGGCCCTGGCTCTTCGTGCGCAACGGTCGCCAATTGCCAGGTCGGCCTCGACTGTGTCTCGGGCGTATGCACCGCGACATCGAACGGCGAGACGGGTGACCCATGCATCTATACCGACCAGTGCATGGCCGGGCTCTACTGCTCGATCCCGCGCACCTGCCAGGCCGAAGGCGCCGGTGGCATGTTCT
>JAFDCW010000799.1 GCA_019312705.1 Deltaproteobacteria bacterium | reverse complement strand
CGACCTGCTCATGATTCCCGGGTCACGGTTCTCCGGCGCGCTCCGTTATTTCGAATCCATCTACGATGACACTACGGAGGCCTCGGAGCGGCAGCGCATCGCAACCGAGGTGGGAGCGGAGAGCTTCGATGGGGTACGGCAGGCGTTCCTGACGCGGTTGGCGCAAAGCCGAGCCCGTCTCGCCGCGACCCAGACCGCGATCCGCCCCGCAGCCGAGGCGATGGACGACCCGGCCGTCGACCCGAGGGAATCGACTGCCGAGCTCTCCTCACGGTACACCGAGATCCTGGGACAGCTCCCGGGCCGATAGCCCGCATGAAGCCAACGGGGGGGGGCGTTTCACAAGAAGAGTGCGACGCACCAAGTGGAGACGTAGCCGCGACGATCAACGGCTATCCGGCAAGTGGTACCGTGGATCGCATGCAGCGCCTAGTAATCGCCTATGGTGCCAATCGTCGTCGACAACGGCGCCTTCGATCTGGGCCACCCCCTCGAGGATTGAGCTTGGAGCACGGCATGAAGACAGCACTCATCATGGTGCCCGTCCTGGCGCTGGCGCTGGCGGGCTGCGGTGACGACGGCGGTGGTTCCGGCAACGGCAACGGCGTCTTCGACATCGACGAGGAGGGTAGCGGGCCCGAGAACGTCGAGCCCTTGTGGCCGATCCGCAGCGGCTCGGTGAGCCTGTTTCGCGCGGGTGCGGTACGACCTCCCATCGAGGTCGCGCCGGGACTCGTCGCATACCGGTACATCGGGCAGCCGGACACGCCCGCGACCGCCTCGTCTGCCGACGCTCAGAGCGAGGCGTGGCTGACGGTCGACGATGACGGCGTGTGGTTCGTGGGCGCCGATCTCGGCGGTCTGCTCGACGCCCCGCTGATGCTGATGCCTCGGACGGTACGCATGGGCATGCGCTGGACGACCGGCACCGGCGGCATCCGCCGCAGCTACGAGGTGGTCCGACGCGAGGAAGTCGAGACACCTCTCGGACCCACCGTCGTGTGGGTCACCGAGCAGCAGACGGATACGCCCATCTACCGGATGTACGCCGAGGGCTGGGGCCTGATCGACATCAGCGTCGGGTTCGAGAACAGCCTGGATCCGGCGTCGTTCTTCCGCGACCCGATACGCGCAGTCCTCGGCACCGAGCCGGAGGCCGCGCAGCCTACCGGCCCGATCTTGCAACTCGAGCCGGTCCCCGGCTTCGACGAGTTGGAAGTGTTCCTTCCGGAACGGGTCGACTCGGTGCGCGCGGTCCGGCACGGGGACGGCGGCTCGGTGATGCTCATGAACATCTTCGGAGTCCAGAAGCGCCCGTTCGGGTCGGGATTGGGGACCCTGGGATTGAGGGCCGTCGAGCTCGAGTATCGGGATGGCCAGCTCACCGAACCGACACCGACGAACCCGGACCGGTTCCTGGCGGGCGTCCCCGACGCCGTCTACATCCCCCATGCGGGCCCCGAAATGACCTCCTACTTCGATGGTGCGGACTCGAGGTACGCCATCGGCAACGTGTTGCACGTGGGCTCAGATGTCTACTACACGGTCGACGACCTGTTGATATTCGAGAACGAGCTCGGCGGGGTGGGCGGGGCGGTGGTGTCGTATCCGTATCCCAGGTTCCAGTTCCGGTGGGAGCGCCCTCTGGTCGACCCCGGCTACGGCCCGGCGGGCGGTAGCTCCACGCGGCCCATCTGGGGTACGTTTCCCGGCGCGCACTACCAATATCGAAACCTTCTCGGCGATGGGGCCACCCCGGCGAGCGTGCCCTTCGCGCACATCTCCGGCGCCATGGGTGCGCTCTTCCATGCACGGCTCGAGGCGGTCGAGTATGGCTTGTCGCTCGACGACCCCGAGTTCGTGGAGGCGTTTCCCGATCTCGCTGGGGCCGACCTGTCCGGCTTTCGCGGCCCCCTCATCTCCACCACCAGCTCGGAGCTCGGCCAGGTTCACCTGATGACCACTCCTGGCGGCGGCGTCGACCGCATCACCGTGGACACGGAAGGCGTGCGTCACGAGCACCTCGGGCGCGTCGACCTGCCGGAGAACCACAGCCTCCGGGCCGCCGTCCAGGCCGCCGACGGCACGCTGGTGGTGTTCACGTACATCGAGGACCCCGACGCCCGCGTGTCGTTTCGGGCGGCGTTTGTCTGGACGGCCTCACCGACCGGGACGCCCGTGCCGGCGGAGCCGGCGCCCTTCGTGGCGATCGAGTGGTCGGGGTGGGATGCCCGGGTCTGCTGGCCGGCGACCGGCGAGCCGCTGGACACCTCGGGCTGGCGGCTGGGACCGGCGCCCGCCGCGGCCGTGATCCAGACCGCCGCCAACTGCGCCCTCGTCGTGCGTGACCTCGAGGCCACGCCGCTCCCGGTGGAGCGCCCTAGCTCCGGCGTGCCGAACGGGTGGGGCGTGTTCGAAGGAGATGTGCCCGGGGTGGGGCAGCTGCGCGCGTTCGAGCCCGACGCCGGACCGGGCAACGCCGGGAGGCCCAGGCATACCGTCGCAACGTCCGGGGCCTGGCTCATCGCCGGGGGAGCGATCGAGTCCTACTGTCCCGATTCGGACAGCTGCGTGGGGCGAGTCTACGGGCGAGACGGCATCGCGCGCGGCACCAGCCCCTTCATGCAGTTCACCCAGGGCGCGGGGGTGCCGGATTCGACCGGGCTTGGGATGTGGCTGCAGCACCCCGTGATGGAGCTGCCGGACGCGCATTGCGGCATGGGATGCTCTCCGGACAGCTACTGGGCCTTCGTCCTAAGCGGCCCGGAGCGTGCGATCTTTCCCCTGT
>JAFDCW010000798.1 GCA_019312705.1 Deltaproteobacteria bacterium | reverse complement strand
GACCTCTTCGTCCCCGAGGATCTGCCACCCAACTCGTTCTTCCTGAACTTCGAGTTCCCTATCCGTGCCATCGGCGCCGGCCTGTCGGTGCGCACGGTCACCATCCGATGTCGGCCACGGCGCTCCGGCCAGTCGAAGACCGCCGCCGTGCGAAAGATCGCGACGGTCGGCCGCGAGCTCCTCGACCTGCGTGTCCGGGTCGTCCGGGAGTGGGCCCGGCGGGCCCGCGGGGGTTAGAGCACTAGTGCGTCAAGCGACCTCGCAGGGTTGAACGCGGTATGCCGAGGGACCGGGCCGCGGCGGCGAGGTTGCCGCCGTGACGTTCGACCACCGCAGCGAGGCTCGCGGTCCCGGACAGCTCGGTCCCGGGTACGGCGAGGCGAGCGAGGGCGATCTCGACATCGCCGCGCTGGATGACCTCACCGGGCACCGCGAGGGCGGCAGCGGTCACCACGTTGCGCAGCTCCCGCGCGTTCCCCGGCCAGGGGTGGGCGAGCAGCCTCACGATGGCCTCGTCGCTGAGATGCCGGGTCCCCACCTCGGGGACGATTTCGTCGAGGAAATGGGCCGCCAGGAGCGGCACGTCCTCGGGTCGCTCCGACAACCCCGGCACCGTGATCATCAGCCGGGCGAGGCGGTAGTACAGATCTTCGCGGAAAGTGCCCTCGGCGACCATCGACCGCAGGTCACGGTGCGTCGCGCTCACGATTCGCACGTCGACCGATCGCGCCCGGTCGGCCCCGACTTTCCTAACCTCGAAGTTCTCGAGCACCCGGAGCAACCTCGATTGCAGATCCAACGGGAGCTCCGCGACCTCGTCGAGGAAGAGCGTGCCCCCCCGCGCCTCCTCGAAGAGCCCGGCCCGAACGGAGTCGGCGCCGGTGAACGCGCCCTGCTCGTGACCAAAGAGCTCGCTCTCGATCAGCTGCCGAGGGACTCCGCCGGCATTCAGAGCCACGAAGGGCCCCGCAGACCGAGCCCCGGCGCTATGAAGCGTGCGGGCAATGCCCTCCTTGCCGGAGCCGCTGGGCCCGACGATGAGGGCGGGCCAGGACACCGAGGCGTAGTCGCGGGCCTCGGCCACGACCCTCTTCATGACCGGAGAGGCAAAGACCAGGTCGCCCGTGCGGGCGGCCCTCTCTCGGAGGATGCGCAGGTTGGTCCTCCCCGCCCGGATTCGGGCGCCGCCCTCGATGCGAACTGCCCGCACCAGCATTCCCTCGACCCAAGTGCCGTTGCGACTGCCGAGATCCCGGAGCACGAACCCGCGGCCGTCGGGATCCAGGCGAAAATGGCGAGCGCTGACGGTCGGGTCCGGGAGGGCGAAGTCGTTCGCTTCGGCGTCGCCCCCAACATGGACAGGATGCTCACCGAGTCGCAGCCGCCGACCGCTGCCATCGTCGAGGACGAGGTAGACGGCTCCGCCGGGACTCATCGGCAGCGCCATCATGTCCGTATGGGGGGTCATCGCCTTGGTCCGCGGGTCGGAACGCCGACCACGGCCCAGAGCGTGATGGCGCCCGAGGGCCAGCGCACAGTCCGGACCGACGCGCTGAGGCGCTCGATTGGGCCCGTCGCTCACGTCATAGGCCACCACCTCTGCCCCCCGACGGCGGACGACGAGCTGTCGGTCCGCCACCAAATCGTCATGAACGACGATATCGCACGCCAGGGCGCGGCCCACCTCGAGGGGCCGCCCACTCAACGGAAACTCCCGCAGGGGCTCCCCACGATAATACAGAACGAGCACGTCCATCCCTCGCCTCCTATGCATAGGTGGCCTTATCGGAGGCAGGGGAAACGAGTTGCGGACCTTCAGCTCTCGGGCTGCGGAGCAGGCCGGCTGCGGCGCCGCGCGAGCCTATCGGCTAGGACGACGGGCAGGAGCAGCAGCCCTCCTGGCAGCGCCACGATGGCGGTCCAGGTCAGCATGCGAAGGACGGGTCTCATAGGTGCGAAATGTCTGCACGATCCATTCCGTGAACTCTCGTCGCGGGATCGCGAGGGGCCGTCGCGGGCCCTATGACAGACGTGTCCGATTGCTGCAGTGCGTCGTCATTCTCGTGCACACCTCGAGGCCCCGGGAAGCGCTGTTGCTCCGGGCCGGGAACGGGGCTACGTTCCGGCCGCCGTGACCGAGGAGCTCAAGAATACTCCGCTGGTCGAAGAACATCGGGCCCTCGGGGCCCGACTCGTTCCCTTCGCCGGCTATCAAATGCCCGTGCAATACGCGGGGGTAAAAAAAGAGCACCAGGCGGTGCGCGAGCGAGCGGGGATCTTCGACGTCTCCCACATGGGAGAGCTCGTCCTTTCGGGCGAACACGCCCTCGCCGTCGTCGACTACCAGGTCACCAACCGGGTGAGCAGCCTCGACGTGGGCCAGGCGGTCTACACGGTCTGCCTCAATGACGAGGGCACGGTCCTCGACGACCTCATCATCTATCGCCTCGCCGACGAGGAGGTGATGGTCGTCTGCAACGCCTCCAACCACGGCAAGATCGCCAAGCATTTCGCGGCCGCCGCCCACGAACACTGCGACTTCGACGATCAAACGGAGACCACGGCCCTCCTGGCCCTCCAGGGCCCCCGAGCCCTCGCGATACTGACGGACGCAGGCGCCGACGCCTCTCTCCTCGACCTCGGCTTCTTCCGCCTGGGGCGGGGCCAGGTAGGCGGCGTCGAATGTATCGTAGCCCGGACCGGGTACACCGGCGAAGACGGCTTCGAGATCTTCTGTGCCTCGACCGACGCAGTGAAGCTCTTCCGGGCCCTGCTCGCGGCTGGCGAGG
>JAFDCW010000797.1 GCA_019312705.1 Deltaproteobacteria bacterium | reverse complement strand
GACCGGAGCGAGCGAGAATTCACGGACATCATCCGGGACCACGGCTTTCCGGTGGACGACCTCCCGCCGGTGTTTCCCGGGGACGTGAGCTTTCACGACGGCCGAAGCATTCACGGCGCCTACGAAAACGTTGGCGATACGCCTCGGGTCGCCCTGGCGATTCATTGTTTTGCTGACGGGGCGACAATCAAATCACCGACGACACCGAAGATGAGGGAGATCCTCGACCACGCCGCCCCCGCCGCCGGGCCTGGGGACCTTGCGGCTTCGGAGCGCTGGCCCCGGCTCTACGCCAAGGACGAGTTGCCTCCCGAGGCGCCGGCCATCGAAGTTTCCGATGACGCGGGTGACGCCTTCGAACTCGCGGCGACCAATCTCGAAGATGGAGCGGCGGTGCGTCTCTTCGTAGCGTCAGGACACATCCATCGCCGGCCAATCGCTGGGGCGCGTGCCCTCGTTCCTCGCGGCGGCTTCGTCACGTCCGGCCTGGTGCAGAGCCACGGCCACGTGAGCTATCCGCACACCAAAGCGGATGCGGCCGGCACCGAGGCGTGGATGAACGAACGCCGCGCCGAATACGCGGCGATCGGGGTCTTGACCATCCGTGACATGGGCGCCGTCGACGATGCCATCTGCCGCCTCGTCGACGTGCCGGGGCTCCCACGGGTTCAGGGTTCCGGCACGATGATCTTGCGAAACACGGACTGGCCCTTCACCTGCACCGAGCCCGATGAGCTGGTCCGGGCGTGCGCCGCCCGGGTCGAGGCCGGGGCTCGGTGGGTGAAGGTCTTCGCGGATTTTACCGACGACTACCGAGGCCGTGAAAACTCGGGCTTCACCGGAACGGACGAGGTTTCCTACCCCAGGGAGGTTCTCGCGGAGGCGGTGCGCATTGTCCATGAGCTCGGGGCCCGAGTCGCGGCCCACGCCTTCACTCAGGCCGGCGCCGAGGTCGCCCTCGCCGCCGGCGTCGACTCCATCGAGCATGGCTGGGGACTCACCGAAGAGCTCGTCGATCGCATGGCGGATGAGGGGGTCGCCTGGGCGCCCTTGGTCGGTATCGCGACGCCCATGTGGAGGGTCGCGCACCGGGACCGACAGCCCGAGCGTGCCGCGTGGATCGAGCAAGTCATGGACCGCCTCGGTCGACTCTTGCCACGTGCGGAAGGGCGGCAGGTCACCGTGCTCGCCGGCACCGACCTCTTCCCCGAGGTCACGGTGGCCGATGAGGTGGCTCAGCTCATCGAGCTCGGCCTCTCGCCCGCCGCCGCCGTGGGTGCGGCGTCCTGGATTGCCCGGGCCTATCTCGGCGAGCCCGGGCTCGAAGAAGGGGCCCCGGCAGACCTCGTCGTTTTCGACCAGGACCCGCGCCGGGACCCGACCGTGCTGCTGACCCCGACGCATATCTTCAGCGCCGGGCGTGAGGTCGTTCCCCTGGTGGGCCACGTTCGCCCGAGCTACCGGACGTTCAGTCAGCGCAATGAAACTTGAAGGGGGCCGTTCCCGAGGATCAGGGAAGCGGCGCTTGGCGATTGTCGTGTCATAGTATGCCTGCTCATGAGTGACGAACTGCCTGGCGCTGGCGCTCCTCCTTCGGACGCTCCCCCTTCTGCGGGCACCGACGACTCGACGACTCGACGGGGTTTTATCAAGACCACGGCGGCGGTTGCGGCGGCGGCGGCGATCGGCTGCACCATCGATGGGCCGACTGTGCTGCCGGCGGACTCCGGAACCGGCTCAGATTCTGGTTCGCCCCTGGACTCCGACACGCCGGACTCAGCCGTCGATGGCGGCGACGGTGGTCCGGACCCAGTCGAGCCCCCCGAGTCGACGCCGGAGAATACCGACGACTTCGAACTCGGCGTCTCGAGCGGAGACGTGAGCCACGAAGACGCGATCATCTGGACGCGCTATAGCGGGGCCTTGGGGTCGCTCACCATGGCCCTCTGGGAGATGGACGGAGACGAGTACCTTCGGGTGGTTACCGAGGGGGAGACCGCGCCGGCCAGCGGCGGCTTTGTTCATGTCGCGGTGACGGGCCTCGTCGGAGGTCGACGTTATCGGTATGCCTTCTTCGAGGTCGGGGCAGGCGAGCGCCTGACGCGAAGCCCGATTGGGCGCTTCCGCGCGGCCCTCGCCCCGGGGCAGCGAGAGAACCTGATCATCGGCGCCTGCTCGTGCACCGAGAACGGGCGCTCCTTCGACACCCTCGTTCGTGCCGGGGAGCGCGACGACCTCGACGTCTTCTTGCTGCTGGGCGATACGACCTACAACGACGACGCGATCACCCGAGAAGACTTCCGGGCGCATTGGGCCGAAAACTTAGGCGCCCCGGGATACCTCGAGCTCCGGCAGAAGACGAGCGTGCTCGTAACCTGGGACGACCACGAGGTGGAAGACAACTTCAACGCGGAGTCCGCCGACATCGAAATGGCCAGGGAGGCGTTCTTCGAAAACCTCCCCCTCCGTCGCGATCTCAGTGAGCCCGAGCGCCTGTGGAAGTCGATCCGCTGGGGCGACACCGCGGAGGTCTTCGTCCTCGATTGCCGCGGCGAACGACGGCAGACGACCCTCGGCACCACTGACATCTACATCTCCCCGGCGCAGATGGAGTGGCTCAAGGCGGGCCTCGCCGCCAGCTCCGCGGTCTTCAAGATCATCGTAAACTCGGTGCCCATCGCCGAATACCCCGTACTCTTCGACTCAGCCCTCGACGACCGCTGGGAGGGATACACCCTTCAGCGCGAAGAGACGGGCATGCTCTGGGTGTCCGGCGATTTTCATTTCGCGAGCGCCCAGCGCGTCTCTCGGCCGGGGAACGCCGGGGCGACGCAGATCGAGATCCTCGCCGGCCCTGGAGCCCACGACGGCAATCCGGCGGCCTTCGCCCTCCGATCAGACCCGCAGTTCGACTTCACCACAGACATCAACAACTACGTGACCATGGAGCTCATCCCCGCCACCAATACGATTCGGATAAGCTGGATCGACCGAGCAGGCACGGTCATCGAAGTCCTCGAATACGTGGTCTGATCGACGCGTGCCCCTTGGCATTTCGCGCCCGCCCCAGGTGGGCCATACTGGCGCTCCCATGGATGGCATGCGCGAGCGGGCAATGAGCCTCCGACGGCAGGGGCTCCCGGTGCTGAAGCTCGGTGCCCGGAGGGCCCTTGGCCGGAAGAGCCCGTTCCAGGTCTCCTTCTCGGTGACCAACCGTTGCAACTTCAAGTGCGTCTATTGCGACATCCCACTGCAAAAGCGGGACGAGATGGACTTCGGCGAGTGGCGCGACGCGATCGACGAGCTGCGCGCTGCCGGAATGGGACGGGCGAGCCTCATCGGCGGCGAGCCCCTCATCCACGACGACATCGGGGCCATCATCGGTCACCTGAAGCGCCGTGACGTGCACACCGCGATGAATACAAACGGCTGGTTGGTGGACGAGCGCATCGATGATGTGCGGCGCCTCGACCTGGTGTGCATCACCCTCGACGGCCCCGCGGCGGTGCACGATGTCCAGCGAAGGGCGGGGTCCTACGACAAGGTCATCGAGGCCCTCGGCGTCCTCCGGCGCGTGAACGTGCCCGCGGTCACGATGAGCGTCGTGACACCGGCGGGCGCCGAGACCATGGACCACGTCCTCGAGGTCGCCGAAGAACACGGTCACAAGGCGTTCTTTCAGCTCGAACACGACAAGAGCTGCGACGTCGCCGCGGCGATCGCGCCGCGAATCAGCAACCAGGGCGTCGCCGACGTTGCGGCGCGCCTCATCGACGCGAAGCGCGCGGGACGGCCCGTCGGGAACTCCTTCGCCATTCTCGAAGCGCAACGCCAACGTCGCTACCTCGGAGGGTGCGACACTTGTTATGCAGGGCGCTACTACGCCTATGTGCTCAGCGACGGAACCATCGCTCCGTGCCTCTTGACCCAATGGCAGCAGGAGACGGGCAATGGGCGACAGCTCGGATTTGCTCGGGCGTTTCAGGAGATGACGGCGCCCACCGGGCCGGGCTGCAGCTGTGTGCCCACCCACGAGGTCAACCGCG